>URSZ01000008.1 GCA_900550635.1 uncultured Prevotella sp.
AATCGTTTGCAAATGTTCGTCTGTGATGTTAAGGAAACGTGTTCCTGTTGCGTTTAGTTGAATTTTATACATAGCATTAATTTTAGTTATTATTCAGATTGCAAGTAACGTGCTATATTTAGCAGGACTTTATTTAGCATATCGTTTTCTTTTATACACTCCAACGGGAAGCCCAAAACAACAGCACTTCCTTTCGATGAGCGATAGGATGTACCGGCAGACGTACCGTCGGAATAATAAAAAACAGTTCGCGCTCCGTTTGCCTGTTTAATCATATCCACTTGTGTTGCCGCGTAATGCCTGCCGTTTGGTTCCCTATATATATTAAAGGACAAATCCATTCCTTTTATATTTGTTATCATAGGATTTTTACTTGTACCTCCGTATGAACAACGAAGTACATTTTTCAAAAATTTCTTCTCTGCGCTCGACTTCATATCACTACCTATATATGCTCCACTAACCAAAACTCTTCCGCCTTTGGATAAATAAGTTTCAATGCGTGAGCGTAATGGCAATGTAAACGTTTTATAGTGTTTTAAATTCGAAGACTCATATTTTTCCAATCCAAAAATAATGTCTACCATTGGATATTTTGAAAGATCCACGCTACCCGTTTCTACGGATTTTCGACTACAAGACACAAAAGAATATTCTGGCGCATAACCTCTTCCGTGAGATATGACATAGTCAAAAGTGTTACCTGCAATCATGCGCCCTTCAAACTCATTGCTGCTGTATCCTAATTCGCCGGACAAACCGTCGCCATTATCTGTAGAGAAAATCCTTTGCTCGCCTGAGTATGCCGGCGTCTGGATATAAGGGACGCCCATATCCGATTTCAAATCAAATCCTATGCTATCGGCATTATTTATTACTTTAGGACCGGAAAGTCTGTTAAAACAGTTTACAATTAAAATTGCGCGATTTGATGTTTTTGCCCTGCACGCCGATAAAACTTCACTTGGAAAACTCTCTCCGCCTTTATTTACAGCCGTTACCTTAAAGCTGTATATCTTTCCGGGAACTAATTTCTTGCGAAACGACGTTTGTTTTTTTACATACACGCCATTATCGAAGTCTCCGCTTCCTATACGAGTATAAACGATATACCCTTCGGGTTTTGCTGTCGGTTCAAGAGAATCCTGCACGGCGGCCCAATTTAAAGACACTTCATTCTTTCCTACAAATTCTATTGAAAAATTGTCGGGTGCCAAAGGCGAAACAACATATTTGAAATCATGTTCGAAAGCTATATACCTTAAAATAGACTTATATATGCTACGCGCTATATTGAATTTAAAATTAGGGTCGTGTGCGTAAGTCATATCCTTGAAATTCTGATGCGAAAACATTTCTATTATTGCCGACGGTATATCGGGCCTGCATGTTTCGCTATACATTCTGTCGAAGACTTCACGACGCGACCATTTTAAACCATATATTCTTGAAAGTTCTACCGATACGTTATCTATAATCATTTGTATCATATCGTTTGACACATCTCGAGATAACCCTGCCGGATATGATTTCTCTCCGTTAATTCCGCTGGTGGTACAAACTCCTAATGTACCTATCAGGTTGTTTTCCTTATAACCGGCATCACTATGCACGGCCAAACTCAACTCAATAGGAACCTTCGCTCCTTGTGTAGAAGGTAAATAAACAGAACCGCCTGCAAGGTAATTGGTTGAATACGAGCGAGCGTTTATATCATCTTTATAATCATTCTCTCCTCCATACACAGAGTATGCACTATATGGCATGCCGGACCACTGGGCAGAATAGCGCGCGCCTTCCAAATAACGGGGCAAGCCGCTTGTGAACAATTCTCCCGTTTCTTCGTTGAAACCTCTGGCTATATTTCCCATTCCGCCGCCAAATCTTACCGCGTCGGCCGAGACTGTCCCCTTTTCGTTAGAATAGTTTGTAAGTACCACACAGTTCTCCCGACTTTGTCCTTTTGAAAAATAGAATGTGCCCAAGTACACCCAGGTACTTCCTCCCATCTTTTGGTTCACATAATATTTAGTTGCAACGCCGCAATGGTAAACTGTATATTGCGCACTACTCACTGCGTCGGGATTAGACTGGTAACTTACATAAACAGCATAGTTGCCCGCCTCGGTTACGTTTGGTATCCAAGCAGACTCTGTTACGTTTGCCCGGTTGTTTGTTGTCCTTACATTACGGGCTGTTCCCATTGCAAAAGGGTTTTCGTTATCCACATATATTTTTTTAGGGTTTGCAAATCCAGGTAAAGCGGATTTTTCCCATAACGTTCCTACATTTTTCTCTTCGTACAACCCATTATATGTAGGTGAATCGTTGTCAACGATGATTTCATTGCACTGCCAATCGCGCTCTCGTGGAGAATAAACAACGGCACCGGCATTTTGAAGCATTGGTATCAAAAACGGCACAACTATTGTTTGCGTAAGTAAATCTTCTGTCGTACAATATATATACGGCCGTTGCCACTCCCATTTGTTTTTTGAGTTGTTATAATATCTTCCATGGCTTGCACAAACCGAAAGGTGGCGGTTCTGAAGACCTTTGGTCGGCGTATAGGCTTTTGATACATTAACCACCCAAGGCGAGCCTTTATAATTTATACTTCCCCAAGTCTTGCTTCTGTCCGGTTTATTGCGATAAGGATTTGGAATGCGTTCTGCCAGCTCTTTACCGTCAGCGTATATCAAAAGTTTATATTTTTTATACTCGTCAGGCAAATTGTCATGCAGAGACTTATAAATGCTATTTACTATTTTAGCGGTTAACGGTTGCGAAGCAAATGTAGCATCCACATCCACGCTTATTACATTTTTATCCGTATCTATGTCATAGTACTTCAGCCGCGGATTTGCATTGGGCTGAAAGTTTGGCGCCTGATAATTTGAGAAGTAGCTTTCCAGCATATCGCCAAGCCCCCCGTCGTCTGTTTGCGAGAACGCAGGCTGCGCAGTGAAAAACATAATTCCAGCGAACAGAAGAATTATATTTTTCTTACAACTATCCGATAGCCTATATTTACCTGCTCTATTCATTTGTTTTTTTCCGACATTTTCGCAATTTCCGCCCGGTTCATAGCGTAATACTTGCAGGCTGAAGACAAAGGACATTTTAAACAATCCGGCTTACGCGACTTGCAAACATAACGTCCATGCAGCAAAAGCCAGTGGTGCGAAGCATTAACAACTTCTGTTGGTAGATTCTTTATCAATTCTTTTTCTACCTTCTCGGGAGTATTGCATGACTCTGGTACCAGTCCCAACCTGCGACTTACTCTGAAGACATGCGTATCTACTGCCAGTGCGGCCTTTCCGAAAGCTACCGAAAGAATTACGTTAGCGGTTTTACGCCCTACTCCGGGCAAACTTATCAAATTATCAAAGCTGTCAGGCACTGTACCGTTGAACTTCTCTACCAACACCTTTGCCATCTCCGACAAATGACTTGCTTTCGAATTAGGATATGATACGCTCTTTATGTAATAAAAAATTTCCTCGGGAGTAGCCTGCGCCATTTCATATGCCGTGGGATATGCTTCAAATAACGGGGGCGTTACCTGGTTTATACGCTTATCAGTACATTGGGCCGACAACATTACAGCCACCAACAACTCGAAAGGATCTCTATAATGAAGCTCGGTTTCTGTACTTGCACTATTTTTTACAAAGTAATCTATTATATAATTATATCGTTCTGATTTCCTCATAAAACTCTGATTTCATTTCAACATTCCAACAGCTTACATTTTCATGGATATATGCCTTAAGGAACGCATTGCTACAAAGTAGCAATTACATTGTATTGCAAATTTATAAAAAAACATAAAATTTCGGCCATTGCAGCGATAAATACCAAATAAAGTTTTATCATATTCTTTCTATCTCGCATAACCTATACTAACTGAAAAATTATACATACGATTTTTTGTTGCTTCTTCTACACGCTGTAAAAAATAGGTCGGACATATTTTAAAATACAAGGCACATATTTTAAAATATGTGCCTTGTATTTTTTCTTTTCTCAAAGCTATTTGTAACCGTCTGAAAATTAGGTACAATTTTCATGCCCATAAAACAGACATATACAGACCGCCAATTTTACTACGACGTATCAACTCTCGCGAATATTTATTAAAAATCCCCATGCACAATGAAACGATAGCATTTCCATGGGGTTATAGATAAATGAATATACAAAATCGCGATTCTGCACTTATTCACATTATGCCAGAAGTTTCTTTACAATAGCCGAAATCTTCTGTCCTTCCGCACGGCCGGCAAGGCGTTTTGTTGCAACGCCCATGACTTTGCCCATGTCGCGCATGGACGAAGCTCCTGTTTCGGCTATAACGGCTTTTACTTCTGCCTCTATCTCTTCGTCGCTTAACTGTTTAGGCAGATATTCTTCCACAACTGCAACTTGGGCTTCCTCCTCGGCTGCCAGGTCGGGACGGTTCTGTTCACGATAAAGGGCCGCCGTGTCCTTGCCTTGTTTTGCCATTTTGGCCAATATTTTCAAAGCCACATCATCACTCAACTGGTCATTTGCGCCGGGAGCGGTCTTTGCTTCGATGAAGTTTTTCTTTATATTCCTTAAAGCCTCAAGGCGTACTTTATCGCGTGCTTTCATGGCAGCAATTATATTGCTGCTCACTTTTTCGAACAATGGCATGATTATATTCCTTTCTTATTTATGGTTATTACTTTGTTTAATGTTTTATGTCTGATTATTTAGAATCCAATACTCCCATTCTTTTAGATTACAAGAAATTAATAACCGAGGACTGCTCCTGGTCGGCAGGCGCTTCGTTTGCTGCCAATCCGGGGTCATCCGTCTTATTACGAATTTTTTGAAGCACGGCACTACTTCTTTTATATGTAGGTGTCTGCTCTACCATCGATATTATGTTCTCGTTATCGATATCGGCCTCAGTGAAACGATATACATGGTGGCGGCGTTTTACATTCTTCACGGTTTTGTCATTCTTATAGAACTTACCGCGCCGGATTGCCTTGCGCTCTTCTTCTTCGGCCAACTGAGCCTGACGCTCTGCGTCGTCTGTACTTGGACGGGAAAGGAATTCTTCCATATATGGCACACTGTCCAATCCGAAGCCGGTGGCAAGAATCGTTATCTTTACCTTTTTGTCAAGAGACGGGTCGAACGTAACACCCCACTTCACTTCGAAATCGCTACCGAACTTACTCATGAAATCATGAATTTCATTCATTTCCTCCATGGTTATGGTGTCTTCATCCTTATCGGAACAATAAATACTAAGCAATACCTTTTTGGCATTGAAAATATCATTATTGTTCAGCAATGGTGAATTAAGGGCGTCTTCAATGGCGTTGCTCACACGGTTCTCGCCGGAGCCTTCGCCGGTACTCATTATTGCCACGCCGCCGTTACGCAGCACAGTACATACATCGTTGAAATCAAGGTTTATCTTTCCATGCGTCGTTATAATCTCGGCAATGCTCCTCGCCGCGATAGTAAGAGTATCGTCAGCGCGCCCGAAAGCGTCAAGTATGGTAAGCTCGGGATATATCTCTCGCAGTCTTTCATTATTGACAACCAACAAAGCGTCCACATTCTTTGAAATTGCCTCTACACCGTCCAAAGCCTGGTCTATCTTTTTGTTTCCTTCGAACTGGAACGGTATGGTAACAATGCCTACCGTAAGGATGTTTTTCTTTTTAGCTTCGCGAGCGATTATTGGAGCTGCGCCTGTGCCGGTACCGCCTCCCATACCTGCGGTTATAAAAGCCATTTTTGTTCCATCGGAAAGCATTCTGTCTATTTCCTCAAGACTGTCTTCGGCAGCTTGACGCGCTTTCTCGGGACGGTTTCCGGCACCGAGCCCTTCGCTACCCAACTGTACTTTTATCTGAACGGGAGAGTCGCTCAACGCTTGATTGTCGGTATTACAAACAACGAACGACACGTCATGTATACCGGTTTGATACATGTGGTTAACGGCGTTTCCTCCGCCTCCGCCTACACCAATTACTTTTATTATATGGGGGTTCCCTGTAGGGAAACCAAAATCCATAACTTCATCGTTTTTAGGCATATTACTGTGAATTATGTTTGTTTTTATTATTTATTTTTCAGGTGTTTGCTTCTTTGTGTTTTAGCTTATTAGCGTATTCAACGCTATTTTACTTCATGCTGCTCCTTTATTTTCCTCAATGTTTCAGAAGTACGGTTATATGTAGCCGAAGCTGCTATTGTTTCTATTATCCATGGATTATCAATATCGTCTTCACCGAAATGGAAAACATGATGTCTCTGCTTTCTTTTCATTCCGTTCTTGCGTTCGTTCTTGTCTCCGTAATAGTAAGCCTTACGCGCTTGCCGGCGGTTTATCTCGTCTATGCTCATTGAAGAATCTGCGGCCTCATTGTCGCTGTCCTTCGAGTTTGCACTTGCAAAAGGCAAGCTGTTTTTTCCAAAACCTGAAGCGAGAATGGTTATCTTGACTTTTCCACCCATCCCCGGTACGGGAGCGAAGCCGAATTTTGTCTGGATGTTCTCGTTCACGAACTTTTCCATGAAATTATTAACCACATCGATTTCGGGAATGGTCAAAGTATTCTTATCGTCAGAACTGCAAATCGTCATCAATATGCGCCGGGCATTGAATATATCGTGATCGCTAAGCAACGGAGAGGTTATCGCCTCCTCTATGGCTTTTGACACGCGGTCGGGTCCTTCGGCCTCACCGTAACTTATCAATGCGATACCTCCGTCGCTCAAAACCGTTTTGACATCATTGAAATCGGGATTGATTTTCATTGAAGTCGTTATAATATCCACTATACTTTTTACTGCAACAAGCAAAGTGTCATCCGCACGTTTGAAAGCGTCAATCATTGTGTTTATGGCGCATATCTTACGCAGTCTTTCATTGTTTATTACGAGCAGGGAATCTACATTGCGCGACAGTTCCTCTACTCCGTCAAGAGCCTGGTCTATACGTTTCTCTCGTTCGAAAAGAAAAGGTATCGTGACCACACCTACTGTAAGCACACCTGCTTTCTTGGCTTCTCTTGCTATCACGGGTGCTGCTCCAGTACCTGTGCCACCTCCCATTCCGGCAGTAATGAAAACCATGCGTGTACCGTCATCGAACATCTTGCTTATCTCATCAAGGCTTTTTTCTGCTATCTCGCGACCTTTTGCCGGATTGCTGCCGGCTCCAAGCCCTTCTTCACCCAACTGCCGACGAACCGGAACCGGCGAATCTATGAGCGCAATGCGGTCTGTGTTGCAAACCTCGAAACGGACATCACGCATTCCTTCGTTGTACATGTGTGCAACGGCATTGCCACCTCCGCCACCAACACCTATAACTTTTATTATACGTGCGTCGGAAGCGGAAATAGGATCGTCTACTTTTGGTATTTCGAATTCTATCATAATTAATTTACCTGTCTACTTAAAACATGCGCTCTACATATAA
Organism: uncultured Prevotella sp.; assembly: GCA_900550635.1. Lineage (GTDB taxonomy): Bacteria > Bacteroidota > Bacteroidia > Bacteroidales > Bacteroidaceae > UBA6398. The sequence goes on from URSZ01000008.1 coordinate 7,481, forward strand.
AACTTATAAAGCCGGTCATATTTGTCTGCTTTTTTTAATCGGGAAACTATGCTGTCGAAAATATGTCTGAGATATTTTAAAATAGGTCTGACATATTTCAAAATAGGTCAGACCTATTTTTTATAAAGTCCCGTAAGATATAAAAAGTTTTATGCCAATACTATATCAGCAATTAAATACAATATGAATCCTTGCTTATTTATGCTTTAATTTATTACGCAATCTTGATTGTCAGTCTGAACTCTCCTATTATTCGCCTTCCGGGCTAACCAGATCCGTAGCTGCCTTAGCTACTTTACGCCATGCGCGACTCAACGGGTTGTTCTTTTTCCATTCCTCGCGCTTCTTACGTTTTTCGGCTTTTTTCTTTTCTTTTTCCGCTTTTATTTCTTCTTCTGTTTTCTCAGCCTGGTGTGTTTCGGTATCTTCTTTTATCACAGGTTTCGGTTGCCCGTTCAGTTCTTCTACCTTAGTACGCGTGGAAACTGTTTCCGTTGTTTTTTTTGTCTCCAGCTCTTCATCAACGAACAAACTACTGTCTTCTTCCTTAATATCCGTACCGGCACAGTTCTCGTCACCCAAGGCGAGCAACCCGAGTATGGCGTTGCGTGTACCGTCTTTTACCTTTACATCTGCAATCTTTGAATTTACTGCAAAATTCACGTTCTTTGCAACTTTTAGTTTTTCGATGCCAGTATATACTGTAAAAGCCTTATCTATGTCTTTTATGTTTGCACCACCTCCGGTTAAAACCGCGCCTGCAATCAAAGTATCCTTGATTCCGGAAGCTGTAATTTGGTCTGATACATTTACGAGGATTTCCTCCATACGTGCCTCAACAATATCGCAGAGCAGCTTACGTGAAACGAGCCGGCCGTCTTTTAGTGTATAATTCTCATCCTCCGTCTCTTCCGTAAGTTCTGTGTATGCGGAACCATATTTCAGTTTAAGACTTTCCGCTTCAGATTCTTCTATCGACAAGCTTGAAGCTATATCTTTTGTAACATTATCGCTGCCCAATGGTATTACGGAAAGGTGGCGCAACAGATTCTTCTGGTACACAGCTACAGTTGTCGTATCTCGGCCTATATCGACAAGGGCACAACCCGGACGTTTGTCAGAATCTACGTTCAACACTGCGTTAGCCAATACAATAGGCGTTGTATAGAACTGCACAACCTCTATTCCGGCTTGTTCCAAGCAGGATTTGATATTATTATAAAATGTGCGCCTGATAACTATATTAAGAAAACGGCCTTCTATTCCGCTTGACAACACCCCTACCGGCGACATGCTGAACTGTGAACCTAATTTATATTCTTGCGGTATTATATCCAACAAATAATATTCGGGCAAACACTGGGTGCGGTTTTCTTCATAAATTGAATCTACCAGTTCCTGTGATATTCTGGTCTCCACTTCAAACTGACGGCTTACCGTATTACGAACAGAATGCATGCCTTGTCCACCAAAACAAACATAAACACATGCAATTCTCCTACCTACGGCATTCTGCAAGCGTGTTTTGATGTCTTTCAGACATAAAACAGTCTTGTCAACATTATAAACAGCTCCTTTATGAATGAATGAAGAAGAATTTTCCTGTGCCATTGCTAACACTTGGGTGCTACCATCTGACATTCGTCGCCCTATCATTCCCGTTATTTTCGACGAACCGATTTCTATTGCTGCTACGAAAGCATCATTTTGTGTAATTGCAGACATATATTAATTCTTATTTTTTACATATTATTTGATTGCTATACTCTATATTAATCCTGGAATACTTATTCCAGCCCACATTGCTAAGAACTCTCTCATAGAAAGTTTTTAATCGTTCAAATTTCTGCGGAATATCCACAGGTTCACCTATATATACCACATGCTCTCCTACGCGGGGTATCATTTCCATATTTCCTGCACTGTCAACGTGTATTTGCTGTACCTGTCCGTTCCAAAACGCGTCTTCTTGCAACAATCGTCCTAACGGTATCAGGTTTTTCCGAGCATAAGAATGAGATATATGCCCTGTTGCTACCGCCATATCCGCCGTATAATGCATGTGTGGCATTATCTTCCCTTGTGAATCGATAAAATAATTTTCGCCGGAATCACTTATTACCCGCATAACGGGCAAACGTTGCTCTACCTTTACAACGACCTGCCCGCCAGCAGTCTTATAGCAAAGCGCATTCTTGATAAATGGATTCTTTGAAAGTATTTTTTCCATTTTATAGCAATCCACTTCGCTTATTTTCTTGCCTAAAGGATAAACTTTAGCCGCGCCGAGGATATTACGTATCTCTGTGGTTGTAATAAAAACGGCTTTGGCACTGTCTTCTACACACACATTAACCTGCGAGCACATCTTAGAATCCTTGGGGTTGTTAAATCTGGTCACAGCAAAAACCAAATAAACCACAAGAGCCAGCAACAGTAATATCCTAAGCAATACCTTCATATCTTATTTACTCTACTGCACGCAATTTAGCTGCGCGGCAAAAGAATCTTTTCTATTTCAGGAGTTAAGGTATCCAAATCACCTGCGCCAAGAATTATCAAGACATCTATATCGGAAGAACGTATAACATCTAACACTTCATCCTTGCGTACAAGCATTCTTTTCATATCCGGACGCAATTCGTCATATATCAAACGGCTTGTAACGCCGGGTATAAGGCGTTCACGTGCCGGATATATTTCTGTAAGAATTACCTCGTCAAGCAAAGACAGGCTCTTTGCAAACTCCTTATAGAAATCTCTTGTTCTTGAATACAAGTGCGGCTGGAATACTGCGGTTATTTTCCTTCCGCCAAATACTTTTCGAACCGATTTTATACATTGGTCTATCTCCTTAGGATGGTGCGCGTAATCACTTACCAATACTATCTTATCGGTTTTTATCTTGAAATCAAACCTACGTTCAACTCCTGAAAAAGTTCTTACGCCTTCTCGTATATCTTCAGCCGACACTCCGGCTATCTGCGCCAAAGCCATTGCCGCTATACCGTTCTCTATATTAACATATACAGGAACCCCCAAATCGATATTTGTAATATTACCGAACGGAGAGACAAAATCAAACATGATTCTTCCGTTGCCTATTCTTATATTTTCGGCATGGAAGTTTCCCTCGTCTATGCTATAGTCGAATAAACGCACCCCATCTTTGAGTTGCGGTGTCATATTGAGATTCTTGTGAATTACAAGTGCTCCGCCTTTCCTTATTAAAGATGTATATTTCTCAAAACTCTCTATATACGCTTCATGTGTTCCGTAAATATCCAAATGATCTGCGTCAACAGCCGTAATAACTGAAGCGTAAGGCGTCAGCCAATGGAACGAGCGGTCATACTCATCAGCTTCTATTACAACATAGGGGCTTGAAGAATTGAGCAGGTAGTTTGTGCCATAATTCTTTGATATTCCTCCTAAAAAAGCGTTGCAGCCAACATGACTTTGGTGTATAATATGGGCGGCCATCGTTGAAGTCGTGGTCTTCCCATGCGTTCCGGCTACGCACAAGCCGCGGTATGCACGTGTCAATGCGCCTAACACCTGGGCACGCTTCTCAACATCAAACGCCATATTATTGAAATACCCCAACACCTTGTTGTCTGCAGGTATTGCCGGTGTATATACGACCAAAGTGTTTCTTGAATTTTTAAAAGTTGCTGATATTTCATCAGGGTCATCATCATAAATTATATGCGCACCTTCAGCTTTAAGTCTTTCCGTAAGCACCGACGGAGTGTGGTCATATCCTCCAACCGGTATCTCTCGCGAAAGGAAAAAGCGGGCTATTGCACTCATTCCTATACCTCCTATACCAATAAAATAAACAGCTTTTATGTCATTCAAATCCATTTCGTAATCTCCTATATATTTCTTAATGTTTCTTTTGATACGTTTCTGCCAAAGCTATCACCTCGTTTGCTATCACGTTTGCCGCGTCGGGGTGTGCCATTGTCAAAATATTATTTCTGAGTTTGGAAAGCATAACATCGTCCGCAACGGTATTCAGCGCACGAGGTATCAAGGTCCGGGCAGCTTCAATATCCTTTACGTATAATGCAGCGTCATGGCTTGTCAAAGCCAAAGCATTTTTTGTCTGGTGGTCTTCTGCAACATTAGGCGAAGGCACTAAAATGGAAGCTTTGCCCAGCAATGCCAGTTCCGATATACTTCCGGCGCCGGCACGAGACACTACAAGGTCGGCTGCTTTGTATGCGGCGGGCATATCGGCTATGAAATCACAAACTACGAGATTTGAAGGTTTCCCTCTATGTTCGAGTTCTTCCTTTATTGTTGAACTATAATACTTGCCCGTTTGCCACACAAACTGCACTTCACTTTGTTTTATGAGCACAAGACTGTTAAGCACAGCTTCGTTTATTGTCTTTGCTCCCAAACTACCGCCTATTATCAAGACGGTTCTTTTATCAGGATTCAATCCGAAAGAAGCAATTGCTTCTTCTCTGGAAATCTTTGTGTCCAACAGGTTTTGCCTTACGGGATTTCCCGTTAATATTATTTTCTCTTTTGGAAAGAAACGTTCCATTCCTTCATAGGCCACACATATCCTTTCCGCTTTCTTTGCCAGCAGTTTGTTTGTTACTCCGGCGTACGAATTCTGTTCTTGCAAAAGCGTAGGAATACCCATCGCTTGGGCTTCATTCAATGTAGGTCCGCTTGCATACCCTCCTACGCCTACGGCTACCATCGGATTGAATGTTTTAATAATTTGCTTTGCAAGGCGCTTGCTTTCTATTATTTTAAACACAGTGCGTATGTTACGCAATATGTTTTTTCTGTCAAAACCACAAATGGGAAGTCCTTTTATTTCATATCCTGCAGCAGGAACGCGCTGCATTTCCATGCGTCCTTCGGCTCCTACAAAAAGTATCTTCGAATCAGGACGAATTTCTTTTATTGCATTAGCGATAGAAACAGCAGGGAATATATGCCCGCCTGTTCCTCCGCCACTAATTATTATCCTAAGTGTTTTATCCATCGTCATCAGCATGCTTAACGTCATTGATTGTAAATCAAATTCGTTGCCACATTTTACAAGGTTGAATCTTAATATCTTATATTATACACGTATACATTTAGCGTAATATGCAAAAATAACAATAAAAATCGTTATCGGCGTATCTTTCGTTTATTATTTCACATTTGTAAAATTTCATCTCCGCTACTTTAGCTACAAACGTAAAACGAACAGACTCCCAAACACACAAACTTGCTAAAAACACTATCGGCACCAGAGGTTTCATCCGGTGCCGATAGTTATAATTTCATTTTGTTTATTTATTGCTTTCCTTTATCAATTTTTGCAGGAGAACAGGATTATCGGTCGTTATGTAATCGGCCTTTGCCGAAATAAGCTCTTTCATAGTGTTCTCGTCGTTCACGGTCCATACATTTACTTTCATTCCCAATTCGTGACATTGGTTAATCCAGTCCTTGTGGTTCTTTATAACTCCCCATGCGTAGTCCGGACCGGCAACACCGATTTCCTTGAGTTCCTTTGGCGAAAGATCACCATTCAGGTAATACACTTCTGTGCCTTTGGGAGCATTCGCGGCAAGATACTTTGTTGCGTCAAGCGAAAAAGCTATGTATGTTGTGCGTTTTGTAAGTTTATATTTCTTTACAAGCCTCATAGCCTCTTCACAACAAGCTATGGTCCTGGCTTTATCGTTGTGGGTCTTTACTTCGAGAATCAACTGGGTCTTTAATTTCTTGGCTTTCTTGAGATAAGCTTCAAGTGTAGGAACCTTCTCCCCGTTTTTCAAACTTATGGCCGAGATAGTTTTCATATCGGAATCCTCGATACGAGTGCCGCTGAAGTTTCCGTCGTGGTTTACCATTACATGGTTATCTTTGGTTATCCACACATCGAACTCGCTACCGTAGCAACCTATAGAATCAGCCTTTGTCAATGAAGCCAGACTGTTCTGGTCAGAACCCGGAGTATTCCAAAATCCACGGTGAGCAATTACCTCTGGCTGAGCTTGCGCCATGCCGCAAATCATTGAGAACAATGAAATGAAGAGAAAATTTTTTATTTTCATGTCTTATTATTTTAATCCGTACAAAATTAGCAATTATAATGAGACTACCCTTATGCTTTTGCTAAAAATTCCGGATAAGAATGTTAAATCTGTGTTTGCATGAAAGAATTTTCCATTCGGAACGTTGCTGGTGTAACCCCTGCAAACTTACGGAAGTACTTGTTGAAGTTGCTCTGTTCAGTAAAGCCCAAGGCGCGCGATATTATCTTAACCGAACAGTCGCCACACGCCAACAAACGTTTGGCTTCAAGAATTATCCGTGCGTCTATATAAGCTTTGGGTGTCATTCCCAAATATTTCCTCAACTGTCGTGAAAGGCTTTTCTCGTTCACTTTTTGTTGGGAAATATAATAATCAGCATTGCGGTTTATACGGAAAGACTGCTCCACTGCGCCGCGGAATGCGCGTACCTCGCTGTATGAATCGTCGGAGAATCCTTCGGAATACTCTCTTTCCATTCCATACAGCAGAGATAACAGGTAGCTGCGCAAAACCTTACCCTGCGAAATATCGTCTGCCCGCGCGCATTCCTGCCTGATTATCGAGAAAAGTTCCTTAGCATTAACCGGTCGTGCCATTACAGCACCTTTGCGCCGGAAAGAATCGAACATCGCAGCCGTATGCAAGAATTCGTCCTCCACGCTTCCATTCCCGAACATCCGGTCCGAAAACGAAAGGCACTCGGCCGTAAGGCTATCATCTGCGTCAATGCGCCACACCTGCCCTGGGGCTATTGCAAGCAACTGTCCTGCCCCAACCAACATCTCGCAAAAATCGATATTTACACGCAGGTTTCCTTCCTCTACAAAGAGCACATCATAGGCTTCGGCTACACTGAAACGTCCACTGCCGCATACTTTTTGCGGAAAGAGCTTCATTATACTTACAGGACCGGCTGTCGTTTCAAGACGTTGCATTCACTTAAAGAAAACATATTTTAATGTGTAAATATACGGAAATGGAAATTAAACCAAGCAAAGAGCCGAGATTTTTATCAAAAGTCATTGACGCTCCTTTTCTCCTGGTACAAAAAAATGTGCCCTGCAAAGCATTTTTGCTTTGCAGGGCACGCTATTAACCCAAAACTCGTTTGTCAAAACAAATCAATCACTTTTTACACGATTACTTGATTTCAATATTGGTTACCTTGGCTTTCTTTTCCTCTTCCGGCAGTTTAGGCAATTCGACCTCAAGAACACCGTTGTTCACCTTTGCGGATATCTTAGTGCGGTCTACATCGTCGGGCAATATCATAGCCTGCTGGAATTTCGAATACGAGAACTCGCGACGCAGGTAACGACCGTTTTTCTGCCCTTCTTTCTTCTCATCCTTCTTCTCCATGGTAATAACGAGGTTGTCGTCATCATCAATTTGGATATTGAAGTCATCTTTCGTCATGCCCGGAGCAGCAACCTCCACACAATAGTTATTATCATTCTCTATAACGTTTATAGCCGGTGCTGTGGCATTTGTTCTTTCCATCCAAGTGTTATCGAAAAAGTCGTTGAAGATACTCGGTAACCAATTCTGATTTCTTTTAACTAATGCTGACATAATTTCAATCTCCTATTTTTAATTGTTGTACATATCTTTTTTGAATCCTCCGGGCTTTAGCACCTTTCGGAATTCACTTATATATATGCAACTGCCGTGCCAACTGTTTTCTCGACATAAGCGCACATCAAAAACGTCAAAATGTCATGTTTTACGACTAATATTACACACATTTCGGCAGGATTGGTTTACAAACGTTGCGCTTTCTCAAAAAGGTTTAACACCATGGCCGAACCCGGCACCCTTATTTTCAGGAATAACACATGCGTGAAAAAAGTGAAAGAAAAAATTATATCGAAAAAACTCCATTAGGACCTCCGAAAAAATATGTCCGACCTTTTTCAAAATACAAGGCACATATTTCAAAATATGTCAGACATATTTTTGGCCGCCTCAAAACCCGCATGAACAAAGGCTTTGCGGAACTTGCAAAATGCAGACAAAAACAGTCGGCCACAAAAACACGTTTCCGAAACCCTGTATGTAAACCTTGAATTCGAGTACAAAAGATGATGCTGAAAACATAAATACCCGATACATTTATAATATATCTGCCTACTTCCTTTCCTTTTGCTTTAATGTTTCGTTTTATGCTCAAATTGTTGTCTGCGGGCTCAGATTTTTCTACTTTTGCGGCGAAATTCGAATTCGTTAAAACGAACGAGTTAAAAAAACGGCACAAATGAGCGCATTATCAGAAAACAAATCTCTGAAAAACTGGCTGTTACTTGTAATATTGTCATATACGGCCTTTATTTTCAACACCACTGAGTTCGTTCCTATAGGTTTACTTTCCGACATAGCTCGCGATTTTGGCATGAGAGAGGCCAACGCCAGTATACTCATCTCGGTTTATGCGGGATTTGTAGCCGTTATGTCTTTGCCGTTGGTTATCATAATAGGCCGTTGCGATTTCCGAAAGATACTGCTTTTCGTTATAGCTGGTTTCATGATCAGCCACTTCCTTTCATCCGTGGCTTCCAACTTTACCGTACTTCTTATTTCGAGGTTGGGGGTTGCATGTTCCCACGCCATATTCTGGTCTATAGTTTCGCCGCTTGCGGTACACATTGCCCCCAAGGACAAGAAAGAAACTGCCCTTGGCATGATAATTACCGGCACTTCGCTTGCTATGATAGCCGGTATGCCGCTGGGGCGCGTTATCGGCCTTCACCTTGGATGGAGGTATACATTCGGCGTTATAGGCATTGCGGCACTGTTGGCATTAGTGCTGCTGGCGTTCCTTTTTCCGCCTGTGCCCAACAAACAAAGCACTTCGGTGAAGAACCTGCCGTCGCTGTTCAAATCGCCGGCAATAACGGGCATATACATTTTCACATTGCTCGTTGTAACTGCGCATTACACCGGATACAGCTACATTGAACCATTCTTGAAACAAGTTGCCGGTCTTTCGGATAGCATGACTACCTTGTCGTTAACTATTTTTGGTATCTCCGGCATAGTGGCAAGCACTATATTCTCCAAATTCTATAACGAACGCAGAAAGTTATTCCTGCTGTCGGTTGCAATAGGCCTACCACTCATACTTTTGGCCATGCGCCCCGTTGCATACGGGCATTACTTTTCAATGGCACACTGTTTTTTGTGGGGATTGGTCATAATGGCCATAAACCTGATAACCGAATTCGAGATTATACGCTTTGCCCCACAACAAGCCACGCTGGCCATATCCATATACTCTTCGATTTACAACGTAGGCATAGGATGCGGGGCTGCCGTAGGAAGCATAGCCATAACGGGATTGTCAATTTCATCAATAGGTTACGCAGGCGGAATTATAGCCATTGCGGCTTTAGCATTCGGATTGGGAAGAATGATACCGGCCTTAGGCAATATTCGCGCTTATGCCGTGAGCAGACACAAACATGCAGCCTGATATAGTTTAGGTTTTTGTTTACATTTGTTTACCGCCGGACACAATACCATAAGTTCAGAAAAACCCGTAAACCGGAATTGAAAGAAAAAGATTTTGTAGCACATTATTTTTTTGCATTTGGAGAAAAGAAAAAATATGTCCGACCTATTTCAAAATACAAGGCACATATTTCAAAATAGGTCAGACATATTTTCGGCCACCTCAAAACCCGCATGAACAAAGGCTTTGCGGAATCCGCAAAATGCAGACAAAAACAGTCGGCCGCAAAGACCCGTTTCCGGAATCTTTCTTTTTAAAGCCGCTATTTAAAAAGTTATCTTTTTTACCGCACTGCCACAACGCAGGATGTACACACCTGCAGGTTGCTTTATGGAAACGGCGTTGCCTTTGTAAACAAGTGTGCCGGCACTGTCGTAAATCGTAATATCCAAACCCTCCGGATTGTACAACATTCCGTCCTTAACATCAAGGTTTTCAGCCAAAGACGGGAATTTGACGGAAACGGGCAGGCTTTCCACGCTAAAATCGACAAAGGCTTCCAGACTGCGGTATTCATCCAACATGTCGGAATGCACAAAAACCGTAACATCATCACTCAACACATTAAAGGCATCCGCACCTATGGAAACAAGCATTTCCGGAAGGAGAGTAACCTTGGAAAGATTTGTAGACCTGAAAGCCGCGTCGCCTATGCTTGTCACGCTTTCGGGTATCACTACCTCTGAAAGATTCTCGCAGCCGGCAAAGGCTTCGTTCCCTATGGTTTCAATACCTTCGGATAGGCTTATTTTCCTAAGCGCAGACGACCCCCAGCTATTGTCGAACGCATTGTTGCCTATGCTCTTTACGCTGCCTGGAATGGTAATCTCGGGCAAACTCTCCCGCAAGAGGCAAACGCATAGCTGCCTATTGACGTAACGGTAGAGGGGATATTTATGTTATAAAGGTTTCGGCATTTATAAAATGTATAGCCTTCGATAACCGGCAGGCCTTCGGGCAGGGTTACGTTCACAAGGTTGGTGCACTCATAGAAGGCCTCCTTGCCAAGGCTGGCCACGTTTGCCGGAAGTTCAATTTCCCAAATCTTGGCACATTCCCTGAAAGCGTAGTCGCCCACCGAAGTCACGCTCCCGGGTATATTCACGTTCCGCAGGCTGACGCACCTTTCAAACAGTTGGTCGGCTATCTCGGTAATACCTTCGGGCAGGCTGACGGTTTCGAGTTTGTCGCAGTAGCGAAAAGCTCCCTCGCCTATGCTTTTTACGCTTTGCGGTATCTTTATTTCTGTAATGCTCTCACACACCTCGAATGCATAACCCCCTATGTCGGTCACGCTTTCGGGAATGGTTATCGAGGCAAGGCTCTCGCAATGCGCGAACGCACCGTAACCTATGGTTGTTACCCCATGGGGAATTGCTATTCCGGCAAGGTCGAAACAACGACCGAAAGCGACGTCGCCAATGGCCTTTAACCCGTCGGGCAGATTTACTCTTTTAAGGTAATAACAATCACTGAACCAACCCACACCTATTTTTTCTATTTTCCCGGGTATTGTAATTTCAGTAATTTTAGTTCCGGCAAAAGCAAGGTCACCTATACACGTAACACTCTCCGGGATGTCAATTTTATCTACCGCTGTATTGGCCAGCGCATTACTACCTATCTTCAACAGGGTCTCGGGCAGAGTAACGCTTTTTATCCATACTTCCATGTAAAACGCACCATCGGCCAGGCCTGTTACCGTGTATTCCATACCTTCATAGGTTACTGTTGCAGGAACGGCAGCTACTCCGTATAACGACTCATCGTGTTCTATGCCCGTTACTTCAACCGTCTTTTGCGAAACATCTATTACCTTATAGCTTAGGAAATCGACAGTAAAGTCTTGCGCTTTTACCAACAGGATTACAGTCAGGAACAGAAAAGTTGTAAAAAATTTCCTCATAATCTACTTCTTAGAGAATAAACAAATTATTTTATAAATCATTTTATTTTTGTTAAATTGGATACGAAGGTAAAGAATAAAAGTGAATAAGCCAAACAATGTTAATTTTTTTGCACATTTACGAGGACATACGCTGCTTAGTTGAACAAAAAAACGGAAACTGACTAAAATGTCAACTTCCGTTTTTCTTAAACTCTGATATAAATTAAAACTCTGCGTTCTTGGGTGTGCGGGGGAACGGTATTACGTCGCGTATGTTCTGCATACCCGTAACGAACAGTATCAAACGTTCAAAGCCAAGGCCGAAACCGCTGTGCGGGCATGTGCCGAACTTGCGAGTATCAAGATACCACCACATATCTTTCATTGGTATGTGCAGTTCTTCGATTCTTGCCTTGAGCTTGTCGTAGCTCTCCTCGCGTTCCGAGCCACCTATTATCTCACCTATCTGCGGGAACAGCACATCCATGGCACGCACTGTGCGGTTATCGTCGTTCATCTTCATGTAGAACGCCTTTATCTCCTTGGGATAATCGGTTATGATAACCGGACGTTTATAGTGCTGTTCTACCAAATAGCGCTCATGTTCAGCCGCGAGGTCGCAACCCCAATAAACCGGGAATTCAAACTTGTGGCCGTCTTTTACAGCTTTTTCGAGAATCTCTATGCCTTCGGTATATTTCATACGGGCAAAATCATTCTCGACAACGAACTTAAGGCGTTCTATCAATCCTTTGTCAACCATTTTGTTGAGGAATTCTATATCGTCAGCACAGTTCTCCAATGCCCAGCGCACGCAATATTTTATGAAATCCTCGGCAAGGTTCATGTTGTCTTCTATATCATTGAAAGCGACTTCCGGCTCTATCATCCAAAATTCCGACAAGTGGCGTGGTGTGTTCGAGTTTTCGGCGCGGAACGTTGGTCCAAAAGTATATATAGCGCCCAATGCCGTAGCGCCGAGTTCTCCCTCCAGCTGTCCCGAAACAGTAAGCGAAGCCGGTTTTCCATAAAAGTCGTCTGAATAGTCAACCTTACCGTCAGGAGTCTTCTTTATATCAGCAAGGTTCATGGTCGTAACCTGGAACATTTGTCCAGCTCCTTCGCAATCGCTTCCTGTTATTAGAGGCGTATTGAAATAATAAAAGCCGTGCTCGTGAAAATAGCGATGTATTGCTATTGCCATATTATGGCGTATGCGGAACACCGCACCGAAAGTATTTGTGCGCAAGCGGAGGTGTGCGTATTGACGCATGTATTCAAAGCTCTGTCCTTTCTTCTGCATAGGATAGTCGCTTCCGCATGCTCCGAGCAGTTCTATGTTTTCAGCTTGCAGCTCCACACTTTGCCCGCTTCCTATGCTTTCCACCAAAACTCCGTCTACACTCAGACATGCGCCGGTGGTTATTTGCTTTATTAGTTCGTCGTCGAATTTTTCGACGTCAGCAACAATCTGTATGTTCTTTATTGTAGAACCATCATTGAGGGCAATAAAATTTACGGCCTTGCTGCCACGGCGTGTCCTTACCCATCCTTTTACATTTACCTTGGCACCGTAGTCCTTCGACTTGAGAAGTTCTACTATTCTGATTCTTTTGATTTTTTCCATATTAAATATATATGATTACATTGGAACATTCTGTTTTACGAACTACTCGAATGCTCCCATTTTCAATACATTTACTTCTTCCTGTGTAAGATAACGCCATTGCCCACGGCGCAGATTTTTCTTGGTAAGCCCGGCAAAGTAAACACGGTCGAGCTTTATTACGTGATAACCTAACGCTTCGAAAATACGACGCACTATTCGGTTCTTTCCACTATGTATTTCTATACCGACTTGCTTTTTATCAACAGCAGAAGCGTATTCTATTGCGTCGGCATGTATTTCGCCGTCATCAAGAGTTATTCCGTCGGCTATCTGACGCATATCGGCAGCAGTAACGTTACGATCCAAATAAACATGGTACACCTTCTTCTTCATGAACTTGGGATGAGTTAGCTTTGAAGCAAGCTCCCCGTCGTTTGTAAGCAGAAGCACACCTGTAGTGTTACGGTCAAGACGACCTACCGGATAAATCCGTTCCTTACATGCGTTACGCACAAGTTCCATTACCGTTTTGCGTTTCTGCGGGTCATCGCTTGTCGTAACATAATCCTTAGGTTTATTCAAAAGTACATAAACTTTTTTCTCGGGCGAAACCGGTTCGTTATGAAAACGCACCTCGTCGCTGCGTTTTACTTTTGTTCCCAGTTCTGTTACAATTTCTCCATTTACCGTTACTACACCGGCCTGTATGTATTTGTCAGCGTCACGGCGGGAGCAGACCCCGGCATTAGCCAGAAACTTGTTAAGCCTTATAGGTGCGTCTGGGTCGAAATTCTCCTCAGCATATTGTATACGTTTAGGCAAACTATATTTCGCATTCGGGTCATAGCCTTGCGAATGTTTGCGACGAGAACCATAACCTGCTCCCGAGGGATTGTTCTGTTGCGAACGATATTCATAGCGTCCGCCACGAGCTTCCTTTCGTGCAAACTTTCCAAGCGAGTACGAATCATTCTCGCCTTCATATACACGGGGGCGTTTATTATAGCTGTACTTTCCTCGGTTGTATTCGGCAGATTCGTCATACGAACTGCCATAGCCGCGCCTGCGGTCAGAATAATTTCCTCCGTAGGGGTTATGGTTTCTTTCTGAGTTATAGTTAGCATTATTTCCTCTTTGGCGAAAGTACGATTCACCATCTCTTCGCCGGGAATTACCGCCATAAGAACGATCGCCATAAGCGCGACGATTATTATATTCCTCTTTATTACCGCTTCGTCCTGTTCCATCATAAACATTAACTCTGCGATAAGCCGGCCGGTTAGTGTTTTCTTTGTTTTCATTACCGGAATTCTGCTCCGGCTGCCGGTTCATAAATTCTTCTTTGTCCATCTCGGATTTTCTTTAATGATTAATATAAATGAATTATAGGCCTGACACAGGTCATTTTTATCTTAACTTTTCAAGCGCCCAATGTAATACGTATCATTTGGGACTTTTATATTCCTACGTAGTTATGGGGCGTAATCTTTTTCAATTCTTCTTTTATGTTGTCAGGAACATTTAATGTCTTTATGAAATCTGTTATATCTTTCTGCCTTATTTCGGTATTTGTCCTTGTCAGCGCTTTTAATGCTTCGTAAGGATGAGGATACCCTTCGCGGCGTAAAATAGTCTGTATAGCTTCAGCCACAACAGCCCAGTTGTTATCGAGGTCTGCGTCTATCGATTCTCTATGGATAAGCAGTTTCCCCAATCCTTTCATCGTGCTTTGTATCGCTATTATCGTGTGCGCCAACGGCACTCCCACATTACGTATTACAGTACTGTCGGTTAAATCTCGCTGCAGGCGTGAAACAGGCAGCTTGTGCGACAAATGTTCAAACAAAGCGTTTGCTATACCTATGTTTCCTTCTGAATTTTCATAGTCTATCGGATTTACCTTGTGCGGCATAGCCGATGAACCGACTTCACCTGCCCGGATTTTCTGTTTGAAGTAATTCATGGAAATATACGTCCAAAAATCTCGGTCAAGGTCAAGTATTACAGTATTAATTCTTTTAAGCGCGTCAAGCACTGCAGCCAAACCATCGTAATTTGAAATCTGCGTCGTGTATTCTTCGCGCTCCAGCCCAAGACGTTCTGCAAGGAACTTGTTCGCAAGCTGTTTCCAGTCTATTTCAGGATAAGCCACATGATGTGCGTTAAAGTTACCTGTAGCCCCGCCGAACTTGGCTGTAATCCTAAGACCTTTCAGCTGCTCTTTCTGACGTTCCAACCTATAAGCAAATACTTTTATTTCCTTTCCCAATCGCGTAGGCGAAGCAGGCTGCCCGTGAGTACGTGCAAGCATGGGGATGTCTTTCCACTCTTCGGCAAATGAATTCAGCTTGTCTATCAGTCCGTCTAATTGAGGATAATACACATCGTTCAACGCGTCGCTAAGCATTAAGGGGAAGGAAGTATTGTTTATGTCCTGCGACGTAAGGCCGAAATGTATAAACTCCTTGTACGGCTCAAAGCCGCCAATTTCGTCGAGTTTTTCCTTTATGAAATATTCGATTGCTTTGACATCGTGGTTCGTTGTCTTTTCAATTTCCTTCACCCTTGCGGCATCCTTTTCGGAAAAATCATTATATATCGCCCGCAACTGCGGCACTATTCCCTTGTCAAACCCTTTAAGTTGGGGCAAAGGAATTTCCGTCAGCCAAATGAAATATTCAATTTCAACCCTTGTGCGGTATTTCATCAAGGCATACTCTGAAAAATAAGGAGCCAAAGGCTCGCATTTCGAACGATAGCGCCCGTCTATAGGGCTAACTGCTGTCAAAACATCAAGGTTCATATCTAAAGTCATAAATCCGTTGCAAAATTAAATTATTTTTCCGACTCCTGTCTTCGCGTTATGTGTTTTTATGCGCATTAGCAGTATGTTTAAGGAACAATATCTGGATTGACCAACCCAAAGTAAACCGTACCAAACAAGGCAGCGCTCCAACCTTGTATATGAAAACCGAGGTTCTCACCCGTAAGGCTGTTTATGTGTTCATTAGCCGACCAATCTCCTGAAGCTATTATATCGGCACGCCCCACCCTTTTTATAATGTCTATTGCGTCATCTTTCTGCCCCAGCCGAATGCGAGCCCAGCAATCCATGAAGTTAACCCATGGCCATACGGCGCCGTTGTGATAAGTGGCCGGGTCGAGACCGAACTCCTTAGGATAATACGGGAAAGTCTCGGCCACCCCGTAGGGAGTCAGACTCATTTCGTTCAACGATTCTATAATTTTCAAGGCCTTGTCGCGTGGAACCACATCAAAAAGTATTCCTATCGTCTGGTCTTCCAGCAGCTTGTCATTCACGCTGCCGTTCTTCCATAACTGGCAATAGTAACGCCCGTTCCACATACCGCCTTCTTCTACAGGCTTGTTTAATATATCGTAGCCTTTCCTGTATGCGTCCTCGTATTTTTCTATAGCAACGCTGTCACCGCACTCCTCGCCCATGTACATCATCTTCTTCAATGCGGCCAAGTACACCAATGCCGAGAACGGTGAATATTCTCTGTCTTCCACTCCTTTAACGTCTTTCCAATCGCCCCAGAATGACACCTGCCGGGGCAAGCCTTTCCCTTTCGTGTCTCGTGAGATAAGCCAGTCCATAGCCTTTTTCAATACCGGCCAGTAAGAAAGCAGCTTATCTTTCTCGTGATACAGCTGGTAAAAACGCGCGGCGCGCAGTATAAGGAAAGCATTGATGTCCAAGTCGTCTTCACGTTCAATCACGGGTAATATCGTCGTAGGCATTTTCCCGGCCGGTGATACTGCAGCCAGACACTCCTCTATCATCTTGCGTTCGGCGTCCTTATAAAGGAGCAAATGCACCCACGTAGTCCAATAACTGTCGCGCGGATTCAGTTCCATGTACCCCATGGTCAGTATTTCGCCTTTCTTGTTGTAGCGTGTCAGCGATATTGCCGGAACCATATACCACCTGAGATAGGTATCCACATCTTCTATCCCTGTTTCGGGAATAGCCTGCGAAAACTCCTCTGTTTTTGTTTCCAGAATGTCCCAAACGGAACAGGCATGTTCCACAACTTCGCCCGCCGACGCAAAGCTCCTTGCCGAAATCCAGTCGCTGTCGTACAGCGAAATGGCTATGCGCACGGTTTTCATTTCCTTGCCCTTGAGTACCACGGGTACGCGGAAAACATTACCGCTCCATTCCGCGTCAACGTCTGCCGCCACGGCGAAGCTCCCGTTCGAAGCCACGTTCCGTTTCCCCTCATTGTCCGAAGACATTTGCCCGCATATTTCGTTGCCGGGTTTTACTACAATCGTGAAAGTTTCCTCTTTCCTTGTCGGGTTGGTACATTCCATTTCCAACATCAGCACCGTCAGCGAAGATGTCACAGCGTCGTTCACTGCGAGCGGGCAAAACGTTTTCAATTTTATGTTCGAGGAAATATGCGATGATTTGGCGTATTCCGCCTCTACAAACGGAAAGACGCGCCTTATGTCCTTGTCTTTGAATTGCGATAGAGTTTCCTTTTTGCCGTCTTTCTCTAATTCAACCCTTACAGGCCCGCGGTCCAACAGCCACCCGCCCAACTTTCCCACGTTTTGCAGCACCTGGCCGTACATGTCGCCCTGTTCGGACACGTTTACCGTCAGGGCAAAGTTGGCTATCGGGTATCCGCCCGCCGCAGGCTTGACTTGCGCATGAAGTGTAAAGCAAAGCATTGACACCAACGCAGCCATATAAATCCTTAAATTTCTTGTCATCTTATTATTACCGCAATTCGTATTCATATATAATCTTTAAAATATTGCTCATGCGGTTACAAAATTAGCAATACTTTGCGTAATGGCTTGTTTCCAGGCTATGTAATATCGCTTTTGCCGCCATGTCGGCCCGCCGCCTTTGCACTCTCGGCAAGATTCTTTAATTTTGCTTCCAAAAGCACATAATTCGTAACCGAACTTACCGAAACACAACATGCCCGAAACACAAAAAAGGAGATTTGCAAGAAAACGCAGCACCGAAGCACCTGCCGAAGACGACTTCGGCCGCTTGCAACCGCAAGCCATCGACCTTGAACAGGCAGTGCTCGGTGCACTGATGATTGAGCGCGACGCTTATTCCATGGTCAGCGACATACTCAAGCCCGACAGCTTCTACGAACGACGGAACCAACTGGTGTTCAACGCCATTCAGAGCCTGGCTTTCGCGCAAAAGCCGATAGACATTCTCACCGTGCGCGAACAGCTGAAAACGAGCGGCGACCTTGAGGACGTGGGCGGACCTTTTTACATTGCCCAGCTCACGCAGAAAATGACATCTACGGCCCACCTGGTTTACCACGCCAACATCATTGCTCAGAAATACATGCTGCGCCAGCTTATTTCATACACGAGCAACATTCAGGGAAAGGCATTCGACGAAACGCAGGACGCCGACGAGCTTATGCAGGAAGCCGAGGGAAAACTGTTCCAGCTATCGCAGCAAAACACGAAAAAGGAATACACGCAAATCGACCCTGTAATCGACGAGGCGTACAATGTGCTACGCAAAGCCGCCGCACGCAACGACGGCCTTAGCGGCATAGCAAGCGGATTCACCGAACTCGACAAGATTACCAGCGGGTGGCAGAACTCCGACCTCGTAATACTCGCCGCCCGCCCCGCAATGGGTAAAACGGCTTTTGCGCTCTCAATGGCCAAGAACATTGCCGTCGACTCGAAGACCCCGGTGGCTTTCTTCTCGCTCGAGATGAGCAACGTGCAGCTGGTTAACCGCCTTATCATAAACGTGTGCGAGATTCCGGGCGAAAAGCTCAAGAGCGGGCAACTTGCCCCATACGAATGGGTGCAGCTCGACCAGTCGATAAAAAAGCTATACGGCGCGCCGCTCTATATCGACGACACTCCTTCGCTTTCAATATTCGAACTGCGCACCAAGGCACGCCGCCTTGTGCGTGAGCACCAGGTGGGACTGATAATGATAGACTACCTTCAGCTCATGAACGCAAGCGGCATGAATTTCGGAAGCCGCCAGGAGGAAGTTTCCAACATAAGCCGCGCCCTGAAACAGCTGGCAAAAGAGCTGAACATTCCCATACTTGCCTTGTCGCAGCTGAACCGCAGCGTCGAGACACGTCAGGGCAACGAAGGCAAACGCCCGCAGTTGAGCGACCTGCGCGAATCGGGCGCAATAGAGCAGGATGCCGACATAGTATGCTTCATCCACCGCCCGGAATACTACCACATTTACGAAGACAACGGAAAGGACATGCACGGCATGGCCGAGATAATAATAGCCAAGCACCGAAACGGCGCTGTGGGCGACGTAGTGCTTAGGTTCAAGGCACAATTCGCACGCTTCCAGAACCCCGACGACGACATAATCTCCTCGTCGAGCGACAGTTCCGCGTATTCGCCTGTTACAGGCAATGAAACCGCGCCACAGTTCCCCGGAGCGGTGAACGTGCCCCCACCCACTGCCGAGGACGACCCGTTTGCGGGCATTCCGCCTACCGACGACGCACCTCCGTTCTAAGAAAGTCAATTATTTTTCAACACGGCACGAGGCACACAAATGTTTCGTGCCGTGTTTGTCTGCGTTTTTACCACGGTTTTCAAACGGGTTTTCGGAGGGGTAAAAATATGTGCCTTGTATTTTAAAATATGTCCGACATAATTCAAAATATGTCAGACATATTTTTTCTCTGCTCCCATGCGGGATAAATGCACTGGAAACCAGTTTTCAATTTTTGCATTCAAAAACGCCCGTTTTCGTGCCCCGGTTTTGCGTCTCACTCTGTCTGTTTTCCAACAAAACACACATATTATATATGAACTTCGCACACATGCCCTGCAAAGGCGGCATTTCTCGCAAAAATGTTGTAAATTTGCGCGCGAAATATTAAAACCAGGAACTATGAACATATCATATAAGTGGCTCAAGGAGTATGTTGATTTCAATCTTACCCCGCAGGAAACAGCCGACGCGCTGACCTCGATAGGCCTGGAAGTCGGCTCGGTTGAAGAAATACAGGCAATAAAGGGCGGACTGGCCGGACTCGTAGTAGGCGAAGTGCTGACGTGCGAGCCGCACCCCGACAGCGACCACATGCACGTATGCACCGTAAACATCGGCAGCGGCGAACCGTCGCAGATAGTATGCGGCGCACCCAACGTTGCAGCCGGCCAGAAAGTAATTGTGGCCACCCTGGGTTGCAAGCTGTACGACGGCGACAAGGAATTCGTGATAAAGAAATCGCGCCTGCGCGGCATTGACAGCTACGGAATGATATGTGCGGAAGACGAGATAGGCGTGGGCAACGACCACAGCGGCATTATCGTACTGCCGGCTGACACGAAGGTGGGCATGCCCGCAGCCGAATACTACCACCTCGAGAGCGATTTCGTTATCGAAGTGGACATAACGCCCAACCGTGCCGACGCATGCTCGCACTACGGCGTTGCACGCGACCTGTACGCCTGGCTTAAGCAGAACGGATACGAAACAAGCCTGCACCGCCCGTCAACAGATGATTTCAAAGTCGACAGCAACGACCTCGACATCGACGTGGTGATAGACAACTACGAGGCATGCCCGTGCTATTGCGCCGTAACCGTAAAAGGCTGCAACGTAACCGAAAGCCCGGAATGGTTGAAGCAAAAGCTGCAAACCATAGGGCAACGCCCAATCAACAACATCGTCGACATTACCAACTACATCATGTTTGCATACGGCCAGCCGCTGCACTGCTTCGACGCCGACATGATTAAGGGCAACAAGATAGTAGTACGCACCATGCCCGAGGGCACTCCCTTCGTTACACTCGACGGTGTGACGCACAAGCTCTCAAATCAGGACCTCGCAATCTGCAACGCCGAAGACCCCATGTGTATTGCCGGAGTATTCGGAGGCAAAGGCTCGGGTACATACGACACCACAACCAACATACTCTTCGAAAGCGCATACTTCAATCCGTCGTGGATAAGGAAAAGCGCACGCCGCCACGGCCTTTCGACCGACGCGAGCTTCCGTTTCGAACGCGGCATTGACCCCAACGGACAGTTATATGCCCTCAAACAGGCCGCTTTGATGGCAAAGGAACTTGCCGGGGGCGAAATAGCCATGCAGATACGCACGGCAAGGAAAGAAGAACCGAAAGATTTCGTCGTAGACCTCGAGTACGACTACGTAGACCGGCTCATAGGCAGGCACATGGAAAAAGATACGGTAAAGAACATCGTATCCTACCTCGAAATGAAAATTCTCGAAGAACGCGCCGACGGAATAAAGCTCTCCATACCGCCCTACAGGGTCGACGTACAGCGCCCCTGCGACGTGGTTGAAGACATACTCAGGATATACGGGTACAACAACATCGACATCCCCTCCACCCTGAACTCTACCATAACCGTAAAGGGAGAGACCGACCGCTCCAACAAGTTGCAGAACCTCGTGGGCGAACAACTCGCAGGATGTGGCTTCAACGAAGTGCTGAACAACTCGCTTACAAAAATTTCATACTACAGCGACCTCAAGGAAAACTCCGTTGAACGGGGAGTAAACGTAATGAACCCGCTCAGTTCCGACCTCGGAATCATGAGGCAGACGCTGCTCTTTGGCGGACTCGAAAACATACAGCACAACGCCAACCGCAAAGTGGAGGACCTGCGGTTCTTTGAATACGGCAACTGCTATTACTTCGACCCCTCGCGACGCAACCCCGAAAAAACACTGTCTGCCTACAGCGAAGACTATCACCTCGGCCTCTGGCTCGCAGGAAAGAGCAAAACAGGCTCTTGGATACATGCAGAAGAGAAGGCCGACATATACACGCTCAAGGCTCACGTGCTGAACATCTTCAAACGCACCGGGCTGTCGCTTTCAGCCCTTAAAATGCAAGAGAACATTAACGGCGAGCTGTTGAGCGCGGCAATAACATATACCGACCACTCCGGCAAAAAAGTAGCCGAAATCGGAATCGTGCGCCACGACATACTGCACAAGTTCGACATACAGGGCGACGTGTTCTACGCCGACATAAACTGGACGAACCTTATGAAGCTCACAAGCAAGAACAAGGTGTATTACTCCAAGCTGAGCAAGTTCCCGCCCGTGAGCCGCGACCTCGCACTGCTCGTCGACAGCAGCGTGAAGTTTGCCGAGATAGAACGCACCGCATACGCGTCAGAAAAGAAGCTGCTCAAAAGCGTGGAACTGTTCGATGTTTACGAAGGCGACAAACTGCCGGCAGGAAAAAAGAGCTATGCCGTGAACTTTATTCTCGAAGACAAGGAGCGCACCCTTACCGACACGGTTATCAACAAGGTTATAGGCAACATTCTCCATAACCTCGAGAGCAAGCTCGGAGCGCAGCAACGATAACACCAAGCAAACAAAAAATACAACAGACAACAAAACATAATAATTCGAACCAATGGGAAGAGCATTTGAATACCGCAAAGCAACGAAACTGAAACGGTGGGGACACATGGCCCGCACTTTCACCAAGATTCGAAAACAGATAGCCATTGCAGTTAAGGAAGGCGGACCGGAGCCTGAAAACAACCCGCACCTGCGCGCAATCATTGCCAACGCCAAGCGCGAAAACATGCCCAACGACAACATTCAGCGCGCCATTAAGAACGCAATGGGCAAAGACCAGAGCGACTACAAGAGCATGACCTACGAGGGATACGGCCCCCACGGAATCGCCATTTTCGTCGACACGCTCACCGACAACCCCACGAGAACGGTGGCCGACGTGCGTTCCATTTTCAACAAGTTCTCGGGAAACCTCGGAACAATGGGCTCGCTCGCATTCCTTTTCGACCACAAAAGCGTTTTCTCTTTCCATAAAAAGGACGGGCTCGACATGGACGAGCTGATACTCGAACTTATCGACTACGGGGTGGACGACGAATACGACGTGGACGACGAGGAAAACTCAATTACCATTTACGGCGACCCGAAGAGCTTCGGACAGATACAGAAATACCTCGAAGACAAGGGGCTCGACGTTATCGGGGCAGAGTTCACCTACATTCCCAACAACCTCAAGGACGTTACGCCCGAACAGAGGGAGACTATCGACAAGATGGTCGAGAAACTCGAGGAGTTCGACGACGTGCAGACGGTGTACACCAACATGAAACCCGAATAACGCCATATTCCCGCCCGCCCCTCACGGCACGGCGGCAGGAAAACAAAAAAAGCGCAGGGCTTTTGCCTTGCGCTATTTTTGTTGCGGCACGTTGAAGTGTCAGTCTATCATATCAAAACCCGTGTAAGGCACAAGCGCCTTGGGAATGCGTATTCCCTGCGGGGTCTGGTTGTTTTCAAGCAATGCTGCCACGATACGCGGCAAAGCCAGCGCCGAGCCGTTGAGCGTGTGGCAGAGCTCTATCTTCTTGTCGGCGTTGCGGCGGTAGCGGCAGTGCAGCCTGTTAGCCTGGTAGGTGTCGAAGTTCGACACGGAGCTTACCTCGAGCCAGCGTTTCTGCGCCTCGGAGTACACCTCGAAGTCGAAGCACAGCGCGGCGGTGAAACTTATGTCGCCGCCGCAGAGGCGCAGTATGCGGTAAGGCAGTTCGAGTTTCTGCAACAGCCCCTCCACGTGGTCGAGCATTTCCTTGTGGCTTTGCCGCGAGTGCTCGGGCGTGTCGATACGCACCAGCTCCACCTTCGAAAACTCGTGCAGGCGGTTCAGCCCGCGCACGTCCTTGCCGTAAGAGCCGGCTTCGCGCCTGAAGCACTCCGTGTAGGCGCAGTTCTTCACGGGCAGGTCGTCCTCACGGAGTATCTCGTCGCGGTATATGTTGGTAACGGGCACTTCGGCCGTGGGAATGAGGTACAGGTCGTCCACCTCGCAGTGGTACATCTGGCCCTCCTTGTCGGGCAGCTGCCCCGTGCCGTAGCCCGACGCCGCGTTAACAACCGTGGGCGGCTGAATCTCGGTGTAGCCGGCCTTGGCCGCCTCGTCGAGGAAGAAACTTATCAGCGCGCGTTGCAGGCGTGCGCCCTTGCCCTTGTACACGGGGAAGCCCGCGCCCGTAATCTTCACGCCCAGGTCGAAGTCGATAAGGTCGTATTTCCTGGCCAGCTCCCAGTGGGGCAGCGGGTTCTCGGGCAGCACGGTGTTCTGCCCGCCCGTTTTCACAACCTCGTTGTCGTTGGCGTCCTTGCCCTCGGGCACTTCGTCGTAGGGCACGTTGGGAATGTTGAGCAAGAGAGCCTTCATTGCTGCGGCAGCGTTGTCCATTTCGGCCTCGATGGCCTTGGCCTCCTCTTTCCTGGCGCTCACAAACGCCTTGGCCGCCTCGGCCTCGTCGCGTTTGCCGTCGCGCATTAATGTGCCTATTTCCTTCGACTTGGCGTTTATCAACTGCAACGTCGCGTCCAGGCGTCCCTGCGCCTCGCGGCGGCAGTCGTTCTGCGCCAGCACGGCGTCTATGTTCTTGCGGGCGTCCTTGAAGAGTTTCTTCTCCAAGCCTTTTATCACGCCCTCCTTGTTTTCGGTAATCTGTTTTATGGTAAGCATATACGGAATTTTTTGTTTGCTTTGTTAGTTACATCATGCAAAGATAGTGCAAGCCACGCGGAATGCAAAATAAAAGCAAATGAAACGAAGGTTTATTTTCAATCTCCCGACGGAATGTCACTCGGAATTTCAGGCAATAAAAAAGTGTTGCCTGTTAGCTTATCAAAGTCGGAAGAAAAATTTTTGTCCTGAATTACACGATACTTCTCGAACTCTGCTTCAGCAAAATGTTTAGCAAACTCGGCAGTTATATGTCCGCCATTATCCAACACATTGTCACCACCGGCTTCAAGAATCAGGTCTATTCGTTTTGCCCAATCCTCCATTGTCATCGGTATATGCCGCTTGGCCATATAATTGCGTCAAGATTATAAAATGCTGTATTATATGTTTTCCCGTCATCAGCAGTATGTGTAAATTTTGCACATACTGAATTTATCTGTAATTCAGAACTTTCAAAAATATTTTTCAGGTGTTTTGTGATAACTGTTCTATCAACATCGAACAATTCGGCCATAGCCTTTTGTGTCGTCCAAATGGTTTCGTTTTTATACAATACCTGTATGCCGTCTTCCTTACCTTCAATTATAAATGTAAGGAACTCTGCCGTGCTGTTGCGTATCTCGAAATTCTTTGTCACGATTCAGGGGATTAATAATTGTCGCAAGCACAAAGTTACGGAAAAACTTCGGAATATCCGCCGAATTGCAGCAGATTAACGCAACAGGATTTGATAATTAGGGAGTTAGAGGAAAAACGCAGAAGTTGGGCAGACAGTTGAAAACCGTCTTAAAGCAGATTAAAGCAAAAGAACGGTTTCCTAATCATTACCCGATGAAAGTGCAGATTTAACACTCTCCGTTTTATTTGCGCCGTTCTGCGTAGGTTTGCTTGTTCTTAAAGCGACTTGCACGCATAGTGAGATATAAGCCGGACCTCAATCATCGAAGCAGTGTCAAGTCGGATGGCAATTTCAGAACCCAATATCTTATATATAACGGGGTCACCCAACGGCGCAAATCGGATGACCTCTACTATTTTCCCGTTTATAAAGCCCATCTCCAACAAACGCTTGTGGAATAATCCATGCCCATACACCTTTACGACAATCGCCTTTTCACCTTTTTTCAAATCAGACAACCTCATGAATGGTTATCCGATTTGGATGTTAAAGCCTTACCCGTATCAAAAAGCAGGTTCTTAGCCCATCGGATAATAACGAGTGAACATACAAGCGCAACGATGGTATCTATCCAAATAATATTCCATATCATGGCGCATATCAGTCCGAATATGGCACCAAGGCTTGTCAGTGCATCTGCCAGTACATGCAAATATGCGGAATGTCTGTTGTAATCCTCATGTTCATGCCCGTGTTTCTCGTGCAGAACAAAGGCGCAAATAATATTCACCACCATTCCGATGGCTGCCACAACCATCGCTTCTACATAACGTATTTCCACCAATGGAGAAAAGAAACGCTCCGCCGCTTCTACTATAATGAACAATGCGAACATGAGCAATAGTACGCCGCTTGTATACGCAGACAAAGAGAGTACCTTGTCGCTGTCCACGTTGTCTGCATGTTTCTTTTCCAAGCGGCGCACCAACACATAAGCCCCCCAACTCAAACCGATTGCCAAAACGTGCGACCCCATGTGGATGCCGTCGGCAAGCAAAGCCATCGAGTTGGAAAATAGCCCGAAAAAAATCTCCAAAACCATCGTCGCAGCTGAAAAGAGTACGACAAACGCTGTTTTCTTCTCACCTTGGGATTTTCCCAATTTTACTGATTCATGTTTATGTTCCATATTTTTAGTCATTTAATTCGGATGCAAAATTATGGAACTTCTTCATTTAAGCAGTTACACAAAACATTTCATCTTTGGTACATTTCATTCATTGACTGCCTGAATTCAATCGGTGTCATGCCTGTATTCCGTTTGAAAAAGCGAGAGAAGTAGGACAATTCATTAAAACCCAATTTATAGGCTATTTCAGAGATGTCATAATCAGTCCGTAACAACAAACGCTTTATTTCCAGTATGACACGGTCGTTTATCATGCTCAACGCCGATTTTCCCAAATGCTTTCTTGTCAGGACATTCAGGTAATTAGGGCTAATGCCAAGTTGCCCGGCATAAGTTTGTACTTGACGCTCTCTCATAAAATTCTTGTCAATCAAATCCTTGTATTTATTGAGCAATTCTGGTATGGCAGAAACATCGGATGCCGGCAAACTTATTCTTTCCAATTCCAATAGCAGCGTGTTTATTTCCGATTGGATTATGGCGCATGAGTTAGGCAAACCACTGACAGACTCTGCATATATCTGATTGAACAATAAGGCAATCCTTTCTTTCTCCTCCCGGTCAATATCTTTGAACACAGCCATACCCTTTTGTATTGTCGCCAAATAAGGTGTCATAAAGTCTTCGGTGAATTGTAACGCCGAATACTTCATTCGCTCTTCTTCGTGAAGGAAATGAACTTGCTCTGGCCTGATGAAGAAAACTCTGTTGGGCTTTATTTCATACTCCTCAAAGTCAATTATATGTTTCCCGCTTCCTTCATGCACCCAATAGATGGCATAGAAAAAATGGCGGTGCGAGAATGGCACTTCAACATGCCTGTCATTCACGACCTCACATTCTATTTTTAAATCATTTTCCTTGATAGAAGTATGCCCTATTTGCAAACTACCGACTTCACTCATATCGTTTTTTATGCAAAAGTACATTCCGAATCTCTTTTTCCGCCATGAAGAGAGAGTTTTTTCATTTAAATTTATACTTTTGCATCCGTAAGAGTTACCCAAACAAGCAAAGCGATGCAGACCACGGCAATTGGAACGGTTGCCAACTCATTACCCGAAAACGAGGTAATTCTTCTAACTTTCTTGATTTCAAAGATATATATTCCTTATACAGATTTACGGAAAATACTACAAAAAAGTTTCGCATGTTTACGAATCTGTTGCGCCACAATGTTTGAATTATCTAAGAAATTTCGGTAGTTCAAATACCAATGTTTTAAAATGCACTTTTTATGGTGCCGGGTTGGCGGGGCGGGCTGCGGGGCGGCTGTTTTTGTCCGCATTTAACACAAGGCGTAAACCTTAGTATCCATGCGGGTTTGGAGGGGGCAAAAAATTAGTGTCTCGGATTTCAAAATCCGATCCACTAATTTTAAAAAGCAAGCCACTAATTTTTTCTTAGCTCCAATACCCCTGAAAAACAAAAAACCGCACAGGCATTTTTTGCCTGTGCGGTTTTTAACATAAACAGATGCTCTTTTTGTCTGCCCAAACCGATGTTTACTCGTTAGTGAAAACGAGCGAGCCGTTTACGGCGTCGACGTGTATGGGCTTTGTGCGGTCGATTTTGCCCGAAAGCAGGTTCTTGCTCAAATCGTTCAGCAACAGCCTTTGCAGCGCCCTCTTTACGGGCCGCGCGCCGAACTCGGGGTCGAAGCCGGCCGAAGCAAGCAGGTCTACCGCACTTTCGGAAACGTTCATGCTGACATCCTGCTGCTTGAGCAAATCGGAAATGCCCTTCAACTGCAGGCGTACTATCTGGCGTATCTGCTCTTTCTCCAACGGGCGGAACATTATTATCTCGTCAATCCTGTTAAGGAATTCGGGGCGGATAGTCTTTTTCAGCATATCCATAACGTGGTTCCGGGTCTCGGAAATGGCATTTTCGTATTCGCGGCCGCTCTTGCCCGCCAGTTCCTCGAAACGGCTCTGAATGTATTGGCTGCCGAGGTTGGACGTCATTATTATAATGGTGTTCCTGAAGTTTACGGTGCGACCTTTGTTGTCGGTAAGCCTTCCGTCGTCGAGCACCTGAAGGAGAATGTTGAACACATCTGGGTGCGCTTTCTCTATCTCGTCGAACAGTACAACCGAGTACGGCTTCCGCCTTACGGCCTCGGTGAGCTGTCCGCCTTCCTCGTAACCCACATATCCGGGAGGCGCTCCGACCAGACGCGAGACGCTGAATTTTTCCTGGTACTCGCTCATGTCGATACGCGTCATCATCGTTTCGTCGTTGAACAGATATTCGGCAAGCGCCTTGGCCAGTTCGGTTTTTCCCACACCGGTAGTACC
>URSZ01000009.1 GCA_900550635.1 uncultured Prevotella sp.
AGGGTTTTTGCCTGCCGAAAAATACAAGGCACATATTTTGAAATATGTGCCTTGTATTTTAAAATATCTCAGACCTTTTTTTGAAAAAGTCCCGGAAGGTTTTTCCGGGTTCTTTTATGGGAATTGAAATGTTTGCTGTTTTTCACGCGGCAACGGGCGTGTTGTGGTATAATATGGAAACTTCTATTTCAGCGAAGCATTGATTTCGGCGATATACGCAAGCAGCTCCTCTTTTCCGGTTTTGCGGGCTGACGATGTTACGAATATGGGGGGGAGTTCTTCCCACGTTTGGGCCAGCGTGCTTTTCATCTTTTCGATGTTGCCTTTTACGGCCGGTGAGTTCAGGCGGTCGGCTTTGGTGAACACAATGGCAATCGGGATGTTATGCGCGCCGGCATGGTTTATGAAGTCCACGTCGATTTGCTGCGGTTCTATCCTGGAATCAACGAGTACGAAAAGGCATGTCAGCGCTTCTCGCTCATTTATGTACCTTTCTACGATGGTGCCTATCTTGCCGGTGATTTTCTTGCTCCGTTTGGCGTATCCGTATCCGGGCAAATCAACCAGATACCAGCTCTTGTTTATTATAAAATGGTTTATCAGCAGTGTCTTTCCCGGCTTCGACGATGTGAGCGCAAGGTTTTTACGCCCGCACAGCATGTTGATAAGGCTGCTTTTGCCGACGTTGCTCCGCCCGATGAATGCATATTCCGGCAGTTTGTCGTTGGGGCAGCGCGATACGTCGCTGTTGCTTATCACGAAGTCCGACGTTATTACGCGGTTTTTGTTCGAGTCGTTAGGCATTTGTGTGGTATGTGTTGTTATGCGCAAAATGCTAAGCCGCATGTTGATATTGCATGCAAAGTTATGAGTTTTCGTGTAGTTTTGTTAACTTTGCATGGAATTTTTAAAAATGGAACAACAATACCCGTCCAAGTTGCTTGCGCGTGCGGTGGAGGAGTTCTCGCGCTTTCCCGGTGTGGGGCGTAAAACAGCCCTGCGGTTTGTGCTGCATTTGCTCAGGCAGGATGAAAAGACGGCTGATTCTTTCTGCAATGCAGTACATGAGTTGTACCACGGTGTAAAATATTGCAAGGTGTGCCATAACATATCCGACACGGAGCTTTGCGACATCTGCTCGTCGCCGGGGCGTGACTCATCGACAATATGCGTGGTAGAGAATGTGCAGGACGTGCTGGCCATTGAAAACACTCAGCAGTATAACGGCCTGTACCATGTGCTGGGCGGAGTGGTTTCCCCAATGGACGGTATAGGCCCGAACGACATTGAGGTGGCGTCGCTTGTCGACCGGGTGGCCGCAGGCGGTATAAGGGAAGTGATATTGGCCCTCAGCCCTACAATGGAAGGCGATACCACAAACTTTTATATCTCGCGGCGTTTGTCGGACTACGAAGTGAAACTATCGGTGATAGCGCGGGGAGTGACGGTGGGCGACGAGCTGGAGTACACCGACGAGGTTACGCTCGGACGCTCAATAATAAACCGCACGGAATTCGGCGCGAACGGACGGCAGTAAATAAAACGTAAAATGTAATGGAAGAACGGATAAAGGCGCTAAAGCGCAGATTGCAGGTTGAATATGTTTTTTATTTCATAATAATTGCGGCCTTTGCCGCTGTTTACGAGCTGAATCCTTCGGCTTGCGGAATTTTTATCGGCAATGCCACTTCGGAGTTCATACTCGAAACGGTAAGCGTGCTTCTTACGCTGGCAACCATTCCGCTTTCGCTCAAACTTTTCAACGCAATGTTGCTGCGCCACCGCTCGCTCAGCTTCGAGCTAAGGGCACGGTACTACCGCATGTGGAGCGCAACACGCCTTATCTCGCTTGGCATAGTGACGGTGCTTAACCTTTGGGTGTATTATGCCACTTTAAATAATATCGGAGGCTTTTGTGCGTTGATATGTTTAGTAACAGCTTTGTTCTGCTGCCCTACACGCAAACGCATTAGCAGCGAACTTGAAGCTAACGAGCAGTAACCGTGAAAATAACTTTCCTTGTCCCTCCGCCACTTACCGGGCAGCGTCCAGCAGAGCGCAGCTCCGGATGTACGCACGTGGTGTATCCCACGCCTAACATCTACGAACTGACGGTTGCGGCCCTTGTAGAGAAAACCGGACATGTCGAAGTGGCGTATAAGGACTTTACGTGGGAAAAAGAGGACTTCAATGAATATCTCTTACACGACGACAGCGATTTCTATTCTATCTGGACGGTAAACCTTTCGATAGAAACCGATATGCACGCCGTTGCACGTATTCATGCGCTCCGTCACGAAGCATATTGCATGCTGATAGGTCCGGCCTCTACTTATTATGTAAATAAATGCCTTACCGACGATAAGACCATTGTTGTGCGCGGAGAACCCGACCTCGCGTTGAATGAACTGCTTGAAGCATTTTGGAGCAAGTCGGACTGGCGGCAAACCGACGGGATTTCCTATTTGCACGAGGGGCGTGTAGTGAACAACAAACCGCACAGCCTTTTGCGCAACCTCGACGAACTTCCGTTCCCCGCGCGCCATTTGCTTGGTGAAAGAGTATATCACAATCCTAAGATAAAGGTAACACCTTATACACCCGTTGTAACATCCCGGCAGTGCCCGTTCAAATGTATCTATTGCGTTCCGAGTTCGCTGACCTTTGCCCGCGAAATAGAATTCAGGCGCAACAGCGGGCGCAAACCGCCAGTGTCGTTCCGCTCTGTTGAGAATGTGGAAAAGGAACTTGAACAACTGGCCGCGCAAGGTTATCGTTCCATAGGTTTTATGGATGACAACTTTATATGGAACGAAAAACGCACAAAGGCTTTGTGCGAAGTGCTTCGCAAGTACGATTTCCGCTGGGGCTGCCAGGCGCGTGTAGATGCCATAACCGAACCAATTGCCCGCATGTTGGGCGAATCGAAATGCGATTACGTGGATTTGGGTGTCGAATCGTTCAACGATGAAATACTCAAGTATATAAAGAAAGACATCACCCGGGAACAGATATATAATGCCGTAGGACTTTTGAAAAAATACAAAGTTCCCGTTAAGTTGAACATACTTATAGGAACTTCTCCCCTTGAAACTAAAGAATCCTTGCGCGACACTCTCCGGCAAGCAAGGAAAATCGGGGCCGACCAGATAATGTTCAATATCGTTTCACCTTTTCCGGGAACGGAGTTCTACAATCTGGCCAAGGAGAACGGTTGGATTGTTACGGGCGACTATGTTCCCACGGATGTGCAGCGTTCATCGATAGTAAGTTTCCCGAATCTTTCGAACCGGGACATGGAAAAAATCTTGTTCAAGGCCAATTTGCGATATTTCCTTTCCCCGTCGTTTGTTTGGAAGCAATTGCGCAGGTTTCATGACCTTAATGAATTCTTCTGTGCTTTGAAAGCATTAAGAATAAAACTATTTGGATAGCCATGCTCTTGTCTGTGATTCTTATAACGTGGAATGGTAGAGAACTTCTGGCAGAGTGCCTGAAGTCAATGGCGTTTCTGATGGCCCGGGCAGACGTTGAAATTTTTGTTGTCGACAACGGGAGCGAGGACGGAACGGTAGATTTCCTGCGCAACAGGTATCCTGCGGTTAAAGTCATACCTCTTGACAGCAATTACGGCGTTGCTTATGCGCGCAACCGCGCCCTTGAGCGTGCGTGCGGGCGTTATTTGTGGATTCTCGACAACGATACGGAAATAAATCCCGATGTGTTTTACGGCATGTTGCACTATATGGAAGAACATCCCGATGTAGGGCTTGCCGGTTGCCGCCTTATAGATGCCGACGGCCTTGTGCAGGAAAGTTGCAAGCGCTATCCCGGCATAGGAGAGAAGATTAGGAATCTTCTTTTGAAGAAAGGATACCGTTACGCTTACGGATTGAAACGTATGAAGGAGAACTTCGAGCCGGAGTACGTTATCGGCGCTTGCCAGTTCATACGCAGGGAAGCATACGAAGCCGCTGGTCCTTTGGACGAAAAGATTTTCTACGGCCCAGAGGACGCGGATTTTTGCATACGTATCCATAGCGCAGGTTACAGGATTATGTATCTTCCCGGCTTCACGGTGCTTCATCATTGCCAACGTATTTCGCGGGCAAGGGTGTTTTCGTATATCGGGCGCAGACATATAGCCGGGCTCGTTCATTTGTATTTCAAGCATAAACGTTTCTTTTAATGTCATATCTAACCGACGGTTGCCTGCGTTTGCGGGCTTTGGAGCCGCAGGATTTGGAGATTGTTTACCAAATAGAGAACGATTCAGACCTGTGGGGCTGTTCAAATACCAATGTTCCTTATTCGCGTTATGCGATAAAGCGGTTCATTGCCGAGGCTTCCAACGATATTTATTCCGACCGTCAGGTTAGGCTTGTGGCAGAGCAGGTATCCGACTGTGTTCCGGTAGGTTTTGCCGATTTGGTGGACTTCTCGCCGCGTCACATGCGGGCAGAGGTAGGCATTGTCGTGTTTCCCGGTTTCCGAGGCCGGGGTTACGGTAAAGCCATTCTCGATATGCTTGAAAAGTATTCCCGCAGCAGTTTGCTGTTGCACAATATTTATGCTGTGGTCTCTGTTGACAACGAGGCGGCCGTGCGCCTGTTCAATGCTGCGGGGTTTGATTTCAAGGCTGTTTTGGACGGTTGGCTCGCCAGTGTCGAAGGATACGGCGGGGCATGGATATGCCAGAAAATATTGAACGACAATAATACCCGAAACTAACATTATACCGATATGACTGAAAAAGAACTGCGGGCGGCAGGCATGTATTACCGCCCCTTTCAAGACAAGGAGTTGCGGGATGAATACCAGCGTGCTGCCGGGCTTGTGTTTAAACTTAATTCTATTTGTAATAATGATTACGTAGCCCGCTACGGAGTGTTACGCGAACTTTTTGGAGGCATAGGCGAGGAGTGTACCGTTGTTTCGCCTTTCCATTGCGATTTCGGCTACAATATAACGGTGGGCGAGAAACTGTTTGCCAACGTTAACCTGGTCATCATAGATTGTGCCAGGGTTAGGATAGGCAATAACGTGTTCATCGGCCCTAATGTAGGAATCTATACGGCCGGACATCCTGAGGAAGTTGATTTGCGGATTCGCGACTATGAGTACGCGCACCCAGTTACGATAGGCAACAATGTGTGGATAGGCGGCCATGCCTGCATCCTGCCCGGAGTGAACATAGGCGACAATGCCATAATAGGTGCGGGAAGCGTGGTAACGCACGACATACCCGCCGGGAGCGTAGCCGTAGGCAACCCATGCCGTGTGGTGCGAAAAATCAGGCAGGAAAGCAAGGAATGAGCGGACTTGTCGGCTTCCGCAATGTGAAAATTATAATGCAGCTGTACTTGCAGGCGGCGGTAAATGTAGATTTCGGGCGATAAAAAGAACAATATATGGCAGACGGGAACTTTAACCGTAACATCCTTCCTTATAATAATTATAGGAGCGGGTTGCGTGCAGGCCGCTCGTCGGAACGTGCGCGGGCAATGAAGATTTTTGAGGATATGGTGAGAGAAGAACATCTCGGCAAAGACGCAGACGAAGCCGAGCGGCTTATACGCGAGTTTCGTGAACGGCTCTTCTCGGAGTGAATGAATAAAGATTCACACCTGCTTTTCGGGTGAAAACACCCCTCTCGGACATAATAAAAAATATGTGCCTTGAATTTTAAAATATGTCCGACCTTTTTTAAAATATGTGCCTTGTATTTTTGCGCCCGTTAAATGCGGCTTCCCGAGAGAGTTACGGAAGCCTCCGAAAACCGTATTAATATTCTCTTTTCTTGGATGAATATTCGGTCTTAGTGTTGCAGGCGCGTTAAGTTTCTCATAATTTTTGTCTGTGCGGGTCTTGCCATGGAAAATATTTCTTAACTTCGCATGAGATAAAAATAACAAACACGGTAATTATGATAAAGAAAACGTTCCTTGCTTCAATGCTCGTAATGTTGAGCGTTGTTGTTTTTGCCCAACCTAAGGCCAAGTATGTTTTTTATTTCATTGGCGACGGCATGGGAGTAAATCAGGTAAATGCAACCGAAACATATCTCGGAGCCCTCAAGGGTGTTATAGGTGTAGAGCCTATTTGTTTTGCGAGCTTCCCGAATGCGGCTTTGGTAAACACTCAGTCGGCCACCAATGGCGTTACCGACTCGGCAGCCGGCGGCACGGCGCTTGCAACCGGCAACAAAACAAAAAACGGTGCTATAGGCACACTTAAAGACCAGACAACACCGGTAAAAAGTATAGCCGAGGCCGCACGCGATGCAGGCGCGGCGGTAGGCGTATCTACCACAGTGTCGATAGACCATGCCACACCCGCGGCGTTTTATGCCCACGTAAAAGACCGCAATATGTATCACGAAATCGGTGTGCAGCTAACAAAGTCGAATTTCGACTTTTTTGCCGCTTCGGATTTCCTTGAGCCGGTAAAGGACAATGAGAATCTGTACGAACTTTCGGAAAAGGCCGGATATACCATAGCACGCGGACTCGCCGATTACAAGGCAAAGGAAGCAACATCGGAGCGTATGATACTTTTCCAGACCGAAGAGGCAAGCAAAAAGGACAAGTCGTGCCTGCCTTACGCCCTCGACCGCAGCGATGACGACCTTACACTCAAGCAGATTGCAGAAAGCGGAATAGATTTCCTGATGGACAAGAAAAAAGACGGTTTCTTCTTCATGCTCGAAGGAGGTAAAATCGACTGGAGTTGCCACTCGAACGACGCAGCCCCCATGATAGCCGAAGTAATCGACATGGACGAAGCCGTAAAGGTAGCTTATGAATTCTACAAGCAACATCCCGACGAAACACTCATAGTCATAACCGCAGACCACGAAACCGGCGGGCTTGTTCTGGGACGCGGCCCGTATGAATTGCACCTCGATGTGTTGCAGAACCAACGCCAGACCGTAGGTACTTTCACAAAGATGGTAGACGAACTGCGCAAGGAAAAAGGTGACAACCTGCAATGGGAAGACGTTAAGGCACTGCTCACAAAAGGCTTCGGCTTCTGGGACAAAGTTAAGCTCTCCGACAAGCAGACCGCACGCCTGCAAAAAGTTTTCGACAAGATGAAAGCCGGCAACTCTAAAGACACCAAGAGCATGTACGCCCGTCAGGACGAACTGGCAAATACGGCCAAAGACATCCTTGCCGAGATTGCGCTGGTAGGCTGGCAGAGCGGCGGCCATTCAAACGGATACGTTCCCGTGTTTGCGATAGGGGCAGGTGCGGAGCAGTTCCATGGCCGCATGGACAACACCATGATTCCTAAAATCATTGCAAAATCCGCAGGCTGGAATCTTTGATTTTCCACTGACGGCCCAGGCAGGGAATAATGCGCTTACACTATCCCGAAGCTTGAAATATATGTAAAAGCCAGGGAGAGGTTATCCTCTCCCTGGCTTTTTTGCATAACTGCCGCGCATGTGTATTCTTCTGTTACGGTACTTGCCGTAGACAAAACGGACCGTAAGTGTGTCGGCCGGGACTTCTGTCTGCCGCTGTGGTAACAATGCCTTTCTTACAATCCGAGAAAGGCAGCTATCTGCGACGGCCGGTCTATTATGTCGGTTGCTCCGCTGGCTATGAGCTGTTCTCTGGTCCGGAATCCCCAACTAACCGACAGGCAGTCGATTCCGGCGTTTTTTGCAGTGGCTATGTCTACTTCGGAGTCGCCCACGTAAAGTGTTTCTTCCTTTGTGCTGTCGAGCAGCGACATTGCTTCCGCCACAGAGTCGGGTGCAGGCTTGCGCCTTACCTTTTCGCTTTCGCCTATTGCTATTCCGATTGAGTCGCCGAAGAAGTGGCGGGCCAGTTCCTTTACGGCTTTCATCCCTTTGTTCGACACGATTGCCATTTTGAAGCCTTTGGCGTTTAACAAGTCGATTGTTTCGGGAATTCCGTCGTATGGGCGCGTGTTGTCCATGCTGTGGCGGTAATAGTAGTCTTCGAAAACGGCGAGGATTTCCTTTATTTTGTGTTCTTCCGTGCCGGCGGGTGCGCAGTGCTCCATAAGATAGTGGTATCCGTTGCCTAATGCGCTGCGCACTTCGCTTTCGGTGCGGGCGGGGAAGCCGCCTTCGGCCAGGGCCTTGTTTACGCTCAGGTGCAGGTCGGTAAGTGTGTTGAGCAATGTGCCGTCGAGGTCGAATATTACTGTGTTGAAGTGTTTCATGCCTTTTCCTGTGTTTTTCTCGTTTGTTTTTATTGACGGCAAAGTTAGGGAAAATACAAAAAATACGCCGGCTTTTTTATTGCCGGCGCATTTTTTGCATTTTTGTGTTATGGTTTAGATAACCTGCGGCGTTGCGTCCCAGCCGAGTGCGCTTGCTCCGAGCACTGCCGTTTCGCTTTCCTTGAGTGCCGAGATGAGAATCTTGGCCTTGCCTTTGTAGTTTGTCATGATGTTGTCTTCGAATGCCTTGCGCAGCGATGCCATGAGCAGGTCGCCCGCTTTTGTCAGCCCTCCGAAGAAGATGAATGCTTCCGGGCTGCTGAAGTTCATGAAGTCGGCGCATGCCTCGCCGAGCATGGTTCCCGTGAAGTCGTATATCTCTTTTGCTATCTCGTCGCCTTTCATTGCGGCGTTGTAGACATCGAGCGATGTGATGTCCTCGGGTTTCATGTCGCGCAGCAGGCTTGGTTCTTTTCTGTTTGCGAGCATTTCGCGTGCCGTGCGCGCTACGCCTGTGGCCGAGCAGTAGGTTTCAAGGCAGCCGTGGCCTCCACAGCCGCAAAGGCGTCCTTTGCCTCCGCGCACCATCTTTACGTGGCCGAGCTCTCCTGCAAAGCCGTCGCAGCCCAGCACCAGCTGTCCGTTTACTACTATTCCGCTGCCCACGCCTGTGCCGAGCGTAATCATGATGAAGTTTTTCATACCGCGTGCGGCACCGTATGTCATTTCGCCTACGGCTGCGGCGTTGGCGTCGTTTGTTACTACAACGGGTATGCCGAGTGCCTCTTCGAACTTCTTTCCTATGGGAACGATTCCTTCCCATTCAAGGTTGGCGGCATTTTCTATTGTGCCTTTGTAATAGTTGCCGTTGGGTGCGCCTATTCCCATGGCTTTTATTTTGTCTATCCCGCCTACGGTGTCGATGATGGGCAACAATGCCTTGACCGACGCGTCCACGTAGTCGTCGAAGTTGGGATAACCTTTTGTCTTGATAGCCGTGGTGGCTTTTATATCGCCGCGTGCGTCAACTATTCCGAACACGGAGTTTGTGCCTCCCAAATCGAGGCCGATTACATAAGATTTTTCGATTTCGTCCATTGGTTTATTTATGTTTTTATGGTTAATAATGCGTGGTTAGTTGTTACAAATGTAATTATTTTTTTTGAATCGGCGGTTTCTTGCGTGTTTTATGTGAAAAAAAAGCGGATTGCCCTTGGTTTAATGCCGCAGATGAATATTCATTCACGGCAAACGTGTCGCTTTTTTTAGAGTGTGTTTACCCCTTTAGGAGCAAATTAAAAAAAGGTCGGACCTATTTTAAAATACAAGGCACATATTTCAAAATATGTCGGACATATTTTTGCCCCCGTAAAATGGGGCTTTCCCGGCATGGTTGGAAAGGGGTTTTTCCCTGTGAATGTATATTCGTTTTTCGGGTGTAAGGTGAATGGATATTCTGTTGCTCCGGTTGTGTCACGATTCCGGTCGTTAATGCCGGCTTCGCAAAGAGCGCTTAACAATAAGCGTTGCAAAAACGCGAATTGGCGTTGTATGGTTAAAAAACGCATGTACTTATTTCTTTTTGTGAGTAAAAAATGCCAATTTTGCAGATATTATGTTTCTGTTTGAACCGATAAGTATATTGGAGGTCCTGATAAAAGGCCTCTTTATAGGAATAATAGCGTCGGCACCTATGGGGCCCGTAGGGGTGCTGTGCTTGCAGCGTACCTTGAACAAGGGGCGCATATTCGGGCTGGTAACCGGTATAGGCGCCGCGCTCAGCGATATTATATATGCGTTGATTACGGGCTTCGGCATGTCGTTCGTTATGGACTTTATAAACAATTCGCATAACTTGTTCATACTTCAGCTCGTGGGCAGCGTTATGCTTTTGTTTTTCGGCCTTTATACGTTCCGCAGCAACCCGCGCCGCAGTTTCCGCCCGGTTTCAAAGAAAAAAGGAACGCTGGTGCAGAATTTCGTTACTTCGTTTTTGCTGACTTTTTCGAATCCCCTTATAATATTTCTTTTCATAGCCCTTTTTGCGCGTTTTGCTTTCGTAATGCCGGGCCATCCCGTAGCGCAGTGCGTGGGCTACGTTTCGATACTTGTGGGCGCGTTCCTTTGGTGGCTGCTGCTTACCTATATAGTGGACAAGGTGCGCACCCGTTTTGAAATCAGGGGAGTGTTCATATTGAATAGAACGATAGGAATAATAGTCATTCTTGCAGCGATTGCAGGTTTTGTTTTCACTGTAACAGGGCTTTATTCCCCGGTTATGAAATAAACATACCGTATTATGCTGTCGGCTCAGAAATTGAGAGAAGAGAATATCGCGGAATATTTGCTGTACATGTGGCAGACGGAGGACATTCTCCGCGCCTAAGAGTGCGACGAAGGGCGTATAGAACGCGAGCTGATACCACGTTTGGGCGTAAGCGGCGACGACGCTGCCGGACTGAGGTCGTGGTATGCCGGCTTGTGCGAAATGATGCGGAGCGAAGGCGTAAGGCTGAAAGGACATTTGCGGGTGAACAAGAATGTGTTGGACGCGCTCGACGAGTTGTCGGCACGTTTGCTGAACTCGGAAAACTTTCCGCGCTACCGCGAGGCCCTTTACAAAATATTGCCGTATCTGGCCGAAGTGCGCAGCCGTGGCGAACGGAAAGACTTGTCTGACATAGAAACGTGTTTCGATGTTCTCTACGGAGTAACGTTGCTGAAAATGCAGAAAAAGGAAATATCCGCGGAAACAATGGCTGCCGTGCGCGACATCTCGGCGGCCATAGGGCTTTTGGCGGCATATTACAAAAAAGACAGGCAGGAACCTTTGGATTTTTAATACCGGCCGCGGAGTGTTTGCGGTTCGCAAATAATATAAGTAGGTATGGAACTGAAGAAAATTCTGGTAACAGGGGCAAACGGACAGCTGGGAAACGAGTTGCGCGTATTGGCAACAGAAGGTTGCCCGGGATGTGAATTCCTTTTCACTGATATAGCCGAACTTGATATATGCAATGCCCCGGCTGTGGAGAGCTATGTGGAGCAGAACGGCGCGGATGTGATAATAAACTGCGCTGCCTTTACGGCTGTAGACAAGGCGGAAAGTGAAGAGGCACTGGCCCGTAAAATAAACGCTGACGCACCGGGAATTCTTGCACGTGCAATAGAAAAACGCGGCGGCACAATGGTGCAAATATCTACCGATTACGTTTTTGATGGCGAGGCATGCAAGCCTTACACTGAAGAAAGCGAGGTGAATCCTGTGTCGGCATACGGAAGGACAAAGTTGGCCGGAGAAAAAGCCGCCCTGGACGCTTGCCGCAATACGGTAATAATACGCACGGCGTGGCTGTATTCCTCGTTCGGGCATAATTTCGTGAAAACAATGCTTAAACTCGGGCGCGAGCGCGAGAAACTGGGAGTAGTGTTCGACCAGGTGGGAACGCCAACGTATGCCCGCGACCTGGCCCGGGCCATAGTGCAGATAGTGTCAAAGCCGGTAGTGCCCGGAACGTATCATTTTACCGACGAAGGCGTAACTTCGTGGTACGACTTCACGATAGCAATCCATAAACTGGCGGGAATAAGCACTTGCAAGGTTAGTCCGCTTCATACGTCAGACTATCCCACGCCCGCAAGGCGTCCGCATTACAGCGTATTGGACAAAACAAAAATAAAGCAAACTTTCTCACTCGAAATTCCGCATTGGGCAGACAGCCTGAATGAATGTTTAAGAATAATCGAAAAGCAAGACTAAGAACATGGACGAAATACAACGTCGACGTACCTTTGCCATAATTTCGCACCCCGACGCGGGTAAAACAACACTGACCGAGAAATTCCTTTTGTTCGGCGGGCAAATACAAGTTGCCGGAGCCGTAAAAAGCAATAAAATCCGGAAAACCGCCACGAGCGACTGGATGGAAATAGAAAAGCAGCGCGGAATATCGGTTACGACTTCAGTTATGGAGTTCGATTATAACGGCTATAAGGTAAATATCCTTGATACTCCCGGTCACCAGGATTTTGCGGAAGATACTTACAGGACGCTGACTGCCGTAGACAGTGCAATAATTGTTGTTGACTCGGCTAAAGGCGTCGAAGCGCAGACGAGGAAATTGATGAACGTGTGCCGTATGAGACGCACGCCCGTGATTATATTCATTAACAAGATGGACCGGGAGGGTAAAGACCCGTTCAGTCTGCTGGACGAATTGGAAGAAGAACTGCAAATATCGGTCCGTCCGTTATCTTGGCCCATTGAGCAAGGCGCACGCTTTAAAGGAGTTTATAATATATATGAACATAATTTGAACCTCTTTGCCCCGGATAAGCAGAAAGTAACCGAGAAGGTGGAGGTAGATGTAAACAGCACAGACCTTGAAGCGCACGTAGGCGAGAAGAATGCCGCAAAATTGCGTTCCGACATAGAATTGATTGACGGAGTTTATCCGGCATTCGACCGCGACACATACTTGGCAGGCGATGTGGCTCCCGTGTTCTTTGGCTCGGCGTTGAATAACTTTGGTGTGAAGGAACTTTTGGACTGTTTCGTGGAAATAGCCCCTTCGCCGCGTCCAACACAAGCAATAGAAAGAAATGTAGAGCCGAAAGAACCGAAATTTACAGGGTTTATTTTCAAGATAACGGCAAATATCGACCCCAACCACCGTTCCTGCATAGCATTTTGCAAAGTATGCAGTGGCAAATTCGTAAGGAATACTCCGTATCAGCATGTGCGTCTCGGAAAGACAGTGAGATTCTCTTCTCCCGTTCAATTCATGGCGCAGCGGAAAAGCACGATAGACGAAGCATACGCCGGCGACATTGTCGGTCTTCCCGATAACGGTATATTTAAAATAGGAGATACTCTCACCGAAGGAGAAAATCTTCATTTCAAAGGTTTGCCGAGTTTTTCGCCAGAGATGTTCAAATATATCGAAAACGCCGACCCGATGAAAACGAAACAGTTGAATAAAGGAATAGAACAACTGATGGATGAAGGCGTGGCGCAGATGTTTATAAGCGACTTTAACGGAAGAAAAATCATAGGTACGGTAGGACAGCTACAGTTCGAGGTAATACAATACCGCTTGCAGAACGAGTATGGCGCAAAATGCCGCTGGGAGCCGCTTACATTATATAAAGCTTGTTGGATTGAAAGTGATGACGCGTCTGAACTGGAATCTTTCCGTAAGCGCAAATACCAGTATATGGCTCACGACCATGAAGGACGTGAAGTCTTTTTAGCCGACAGTTCCTATGTCTTGCAAATGGCGCAGGAGGATTTCAAACATATTAAATTCCATTTTACCAGTGAATTTTGACGAATATAAAGAGGACATACGCGCGGCTGTCGAGGTCATGAACCGCGGTGGTGTGATTTTGTATCCCACCGACACAATATGGGGAATAGGCTGCGACGCTACGAATGCGGAAGCCGTAAAGCGTGTGTACGAGATAAAAAAACGCGACGACAGCAAAGCGCTTATAACGCTTGTCGATTCAGAAGCAAAGATAGAGTTCTACGTGCGGGAAGTGCCAGACGTAGCGTGGGACATGATAGAAATAGCCGATAAGCCGTTGACTTTGATATACGACGGGGCGCGCAATTTGGCGTCGAACCTGCTGGCAGAGGACGGAAGTATTGCCATACGCCTTACAAAAGAGCCGTTCAGCAGTATGCTCTGCCGTACTTTTCGCCGTGCGGTAGTGT
Source organism: uncultured Prevotella sp. (assembly GCA_900550635.1). Classification (GTDB taxonomy): domain Bacteria; phylum Bacteroidota; class Bacteroidia; order Bacteroidales; family Bacteroidaceae; genus UBA6398. Next base: position 13,919 of record URSZ01000009.1, read on the forward strand.
CAACGTCGGCCAACGTAAGCGGTGAGCCGTCGCCGGCTACTTTTTCCGAGATTTCCCCGGAGATACTGTCTGCTGTAGATTATGTTTGCACGAGCCGTCGCGAAGAATCTGCCCCTCACAAGGCATCGTCTATAATAAAGATAGGTACAGGAGGCGAAGTTAAAATAATCCGCAAGTAGAGATGATTGTTGCAGCAGACAATAGAGCCACGGTTATCGACAGCCTGATAAATTGGCGGGAGAAATACCTTTCGCAACGGCAATTTGTGTTGTTGCTCAGTTTCTTTGTCGGGATTTTCACTTCCATTCTGGCTTACCTGCTCAAGCAGTTTATATCTTGGATAGCATCCTTGCTCACGGCCGGCTTTGACGCCACCGGGTCGAACTGGCTTTTCCTCGTATATCCGGTAGTAGGTATTTTCCTTACGGCTTTGTTCATAAAGTATGTGGTCAATGACGACATAGGGCATGGTGTAACTAAGATTCTATACGCCATATCCCGGCGGCAGGGGCACATACGTCGCCACAACTGCTGGTCGAGCGTAATAGCCAGCGGCATAACCATAGGATTTGGCGGGTCGGTGGGAGCGGAATCGCCCATCGTCCTTACCGGCTCGGCAATAGGCTCCAATTTGGGGCGGCTCTTCAAGGTCGACCATAAGACGCTCATGCTTCTGATTGGCTGCGGGGCTTCGGGCGCGATAGCCGGAATTTTCAAAGCCCCTATTGCAGGAGTGGTGTTTACGCTCGAAGTCTTGATGATAGACCTTACCATGGCGTCGCTGCTGCCTTTGCTCGTGTCGAGCATTACGGCTCTTGTAATGATGTATATATTTACCGGCACAAGCGCGGAGTTCAGCTTTACGCTCGATAATGCTTTTGCCGTTGAGCGCATACCCACTTCTATCCTGCTCGGAATATTCTGCGGGCTGGTTTCGTTGTATTTTACAAGGGCAATGAACTTTTGCGAAGATGTGTTCCGCAAGTTCTCGAACATGTACGTCAAACTGTTGCTGGGCGGGTCGGTGCTAAGCGTGCTTATATACGTTTTCCCGCCGCTTTACGGTGAAGGTTACGGAATGATTTCCCTTCTTCTTGAAGGAACGTCAATGCAAGATTGGCAGGCTGTAATGAACAACTCCATGTTTTACGGCGATCAGAACATGTTGCTCATATATCTCGGGCTGATAGTATTGTTCAAGGTCTTTGCCTCGTCGGCAACGAACGGCGGCGGTGGTTGCGGCGGTATCTTTGCTCCCTGTCTTTTCCTCGGATGTATAAGCGGGTTTATCTTTTCGCGCGTGTGGAACATCAACCAGCTGGGAGTGTATGTACCCGAAAAGAACTATGCCCTTTTGGGCATGGCCGGCGTAATGAGCGGAGTAATGCACGCACCACTTACAAGCATTTTCCTTATAGCCGAACTTACGGGCGGATACAACCTGTTCGTTCCGCTGATGATAGTGTCGCTTGTTTCTTACCTTACCATAATTTCCTTCGAGCCGAACAGCGTATATACCACGCGACTGGCCAAAAAGGGACAACTGCTCACGCACCATAAGGACAAAGCCGCGTTAACGTTGATGAGCCTCAATTCGGTAGTAGAGCGGCACGACACGAAAATCTCGCCCGACATGAAACTCGGCGAGATGGTCCTGCTCATCTCGCGCGAGAAGGTAAACGTATTCCCGGTTACCGACGGTACGGGGCATTTGCTTGGCATAATAGAGCTTCAGAAAATAAGGAAAGTGCTGTTCCGGCAGGAATTGTACAATGTTTTTACGGCCGGACAACTTATGGAAAAGCCAGTGGCATGCCTTACCATAGACGACCCCATGCAGGTAGTAATGGATACGATTGAAAAAACCGGGGCGGACACGTTGCCTGTGGTCGACCGCGACGCGCTGTTCATAGGCTTTGTGTCGAAAGCAAAACTGTATGCCATGTACCGGCAGGTAATGGTGGATTATTCCGAGGAATGACAACCGGCAACGGAAATCCCGAAACCGGCGTCCTTAAAAGTCTGCTTTTTATACCCCGGAAATGAAAACTCTTTTTCAGACGGTTATATCCCCTTTGGAGCAAATAAAAAATATGTCTGACATATTTTGAAATAGGTCAGACATATTTTAAAATACAAGGCACATATTTTTGCAGGGGTGAAAACCCGACGAAAACCCGTCGCAAAAAGAGGATAAAAAAGTGCCGTATAATTGAAAATATAAATTGAAATAATCGCACAGAAAAACTGCTATGGATAAAAAGGATTTACGCATAGTGTTTATGGGAACTCCCGATTTTGCCGTTGCTTCATTGCAGCGCCTTGTTGAAGGAGGATATAACGTGGTGGGAGTAGTTACGGCCACCGACAAACCGGTGGGCCGCCACCGCAACACACTCGTTTTTCCTGCCGTCAAGAAGTACGCCCTCGAGGCGGGAATACCGATATTGCAGCCCGAGAAACTTAAAGACGAGGCTTTTCTTACAGCCTTGCAAGCGTGGCATGCAGATATACAGGTGGTAGTGGCTTTCCGCATGTTGCCGGAGCAGGTTTGGGCCATGCCCCGCTACGGCACATTGAACGTACATGCGTCACTCCTTCCGCAATATCGCGGAGCGGCGCCGATTAACTGGGCCGTAATCAACGGCGACACCGAAAGCGGCGTAACCACTTTTTTCCTGCGCCACGACATAGACACCGGCGATGTGGCAATGCAGAAAAGCGTGCCCGTTTCCGAAACTGACACGGCCGGCGATTTGCACGACAAACTTATGGCTGAAGGCGCGCAGTTGCTCATCGAAACAATCGACGGCGTAATATCCGGCAACTTGAAAGCCGTTCCGCAGTCGCAGCTGCCTTGCAGCGGTCCGTTGCGCCCCGCGCCGAAAATATTTACCGAAACATGTAAAATCGATTTCACACGCGGCCTTGCAGATGTTTATAACTTTATACGCGGGCTTGCGCCAAGCCCTTCCGCGTGGACTGAAGTAACTGACGGGGAGCACGATTATACGCTTAAGATATACCGTGCGGCCAAGCGTGTAGCAACACACGACCTTGCTGCCGGAACTATCGTTACCGATACGAAGGAAAACCTGTCGGTAGCCGTAAACGGCGGGTATATCGATATTCTCGAACTGCAACTTTCGGGCAAAAAACGAATGGACACCGGAGATTTCCTGCGAGGCTTCCGCAATGCCGGCAATCTCAAGATAACGGCGTTGAAATAACCGGCAGCTTTGTCCTTTTTTGCCTGCCGTTTGGTGACGCGCTTTTTAGCTACGAAAAAACATGTCTGACATATTTTGAAATATGTCAGACGTGTTTTAAAATACCTCAGAGATAATTTTTCCCGCAAGGCATGTATCCTTAACCGCTATGAACACGTTTTTCAAAAACACGCAGAACAAGGTTGCGAAAATTTGCTGAAAGCCGCACTTGCTCCTCGTCTAGGCCTATTCAGAACCAGTGGAGCGCAAAAAAGGTAAAAAAACTTTGCAGTTTAATTATAAATGTGTACGTTTGTAACGTCGAACTAAAAAATATATGCTTATAGCACACCAATACTCCTCGAAAAAATAAAATAAGAAGTAATGGAAAAACTGTGCAAACTGGCCGACGAACAGTTGGTCGAAATGTATGCCAAAGGTGATAATTCGGCGTTCGACGTTTTATTGTCACGTTACCAGCAGAAACTTTACTCGTACATATTATTTCTTGTACACAACGAAGATACGGCAAACGACCTTTTTCAGGAAACCTTTGTCAAGGCAATCGTAACCATCCAGCAAGGCCGTTATGTGGAAAGCGGTAAATTTTCGGCATGGCTTACCCGCATTGCCCACAACCTTATCATCGACAAATACCGTCAGGACAAAAATGCCAACCTTATATCCAACGACAACGACGAGTGCGATATTTTCAACAACGCGGCTTTGTCAGACATAACCGTGGAGATGAAAATAATAAAGGAACAGTCGCTGGCCGATGTAGAACGCCTGGTGAAAGAACTGCCGGCCGTACAGCAGGAAGTTGTGTACATGCGCTTTTATCAAAACCTTAGTTTCAAGGAAATAGCCGAAGCTACCGGCGTAAGCATAAACACCGCTCTGGGGCGAATGCGTTACGGACTGATAAATCTGAGGCGCATGGTTGAAGAGCGTGGGATAGTCCTAACTTTGTATTAAAAAAGTATTTTCGCATTATAATAAAACCACAGTTTGGTACGTTGTAAAAGTAACAGTTTACACAAACCAAATTCTTGTGGCCTATGATGCAATTTTTACAAAAGGAACTTTTCCCTCGGGAAAGTACATTGGAATTTATTAAGTTTTTTGCTCATTCCTACCGTTCCGTGAAACTTGCCGACGGAACGCAGTTGGATTTGATGTTGAACTAACATGTACCAAAAAGCGGCGGCCGCGGCTATATATGTCGGCGGCCGCCGTTAGTGTATTATCATGAAACGTAATAATAAACATTGATATGAAGAAAATATTGTTGCTCGGTTCAGGCGAACTGGGCAAAGAATTTGTTATTGCCGCACAACGTTTGGGGCAACATGTGATAGCCTGCGACTCTTATGCCGATGCTCCGGCCATGCAGGTGGCCGACGAGTGCGAGGTGTTCAGCATGCTCGACGGCAATGCGCTGACACGAGTGGTTGAGAAATACAATCCCGACATAATAGTGCCCGAAATAGAAGCAATACGCACCGAACGCCTTTATGACTTTGAACGCGAAGGAATACAGGTGGTGCCGAGCGCAAAGGCTGTTAACTATACAATGAACCGCAAGGCCATACGCGATTTGGCAGCCAAGGAACTCGGTCTTAAGACAGCCCGCTACAGGTATGCCTCGTCTTTGCAGGAACTGAAGGACGCAGCGCAGGAAATAGGTTTCCCCTGTGTGGTGAAACCGCTTATGTCTTCGTCGGGGCACGGACAGTCGCTCGTGCGCGTACCCGAAGAATTAAAAGGCGCTTGGGAATACAGCTGCAGCGGAAGCCGTGGCGACATACACGAAGTAATTGTAGAGGAATTCATACGCTTTGATTCGGAAATAACGCTGCTTACCGTGACGCAAAGAAACGGTGAAACGCTTTTCTGTGCTCCGATAGGACATGTGCAGAAGCATGGAGACTATCGCGAGAGCTATCAGCCTGCCCACATCTCGCCCGACCACTTGAAAGAAGCGCAGCGCATGGCTGCGGCAGTAACCAAGGCGCTAACGGGATACGGAATATGGGGCGTGGAGTTCTTCCTGAGTCATAAAGATGGCGTTTATTTCTCCGAACTGTCGCCTCGTCCGCACGACACAGGCATGGTAACGCTCGCGCAAACGCAGAACCTCAACGAGTTTGAGCTGCATTTGCGTGCAGTATTGGGATTGCCGATACCCATGATAGAACAGTTGCGTGCCGGGGCCAGTGCCGCAATACTGTCGCCTATAGAGACGGACGGTCAGCCGCGTTTCAAAGGGCAGGAAGAGGCACTTGCGGAACCGCGGACCGATTTGCGCATTTTCCGCAAACCGAAGGCTTGGCCGCACCGTCGTCTTGGTGTGGCGCTTTCCTACGATAACGTGGATTGCGATATAGACACGTTGCGCGACAAGGCAAAAGCCGCAGCAGCCAAGATACAGGTTTATTAATAAAAGTCAGCAGAGATGAATACTATAATATCTCCTTCACTCCTTTCAGCCGATTTTGCCAATCTCGAGCGTGATGTTGAAATGCTTAACGCAAGCCAGGCCGACTGGCTGCACCTCGATGTCATGGACGGCGTTTTTGTTCCTAATATTTCGTTCGGCTTTCCCGTTATAAAAGCAATTGCGAAATATGCAAGGAAACCTCTTGACGTGCACCTCATGATTGTTCATCCCGAAAAGTATATCGACGAGGTAAAAGCTTCAGGCGCATATATAATGAACGTACATGTGGAGGCTTGTCCTCATTTGCACAGAGTAATACAGCAGATTCATGCCGCCGGAATGCTGGCCGGCGCGACTTTGAACCCGTCAACGCCTGTCTCAATGCTTGAAGATGTAATTTGTGACCTCGATTTGGCACTTATTATGTCAGTTAATCCGGGCTTTGGCGGGCAGCGGTTTATTGAGCAATCGCTTAAAAAAGTCGAGAAACTGCGTACTTTGGTAGATGAGTCCGGTTCAAGCGCACTTATCGAGGTAGATGGCGGGGTTAATCTGGAGACAGGAAAAATGCTTGTCGACGCTGGTGCGGATGTGCTCGTTGCCGGTTCGGCGATATTCAACTCTCCTAATCCTGAAGCAGAGATAGAGGCTCTGAAATCCTTGGAATAAGCAGCATAACCATTTCCAATATGGCGTATAACGGCAAAAAAAATGCGGATGCTTCACGCCGCAGGCCGGAAAGCCTCGGTAATGCGTTTGAAAACTATCCTGTACTGCGCTATGTGCTTCCATTGGCTATAGGAATAGCCGTTGGAAACGCAGGGCGCAGTGTCTTTTCGGAGTACAGCAGTGTGTTTTTTGCCGCAACGCTTGTTTCTGCCGCACTTCTCATAGCAATGCTGTTCGTGAAGCATTACAGCGTTGAAAAAGTATGGTTTGGAGTAGTTGTCAACTTATTCTTTGTTTCGTGGGGCACGTATACTTTTCTTCGTTCGGACGATGCTTTGCGCTGTTCCTGGTCGGATTCTCCTGCCGTGTATGAAGGAGTAGTTTATGATTGCCCTAAAAAGTATGACAAAGTGTCAAGAATGCGTGTGCGTCTGACATCGTGTTATGAAAAAGGCACTTATAAGACATTGTCGCGCACAATAGAGCTCACGGCTATGCGTTCGCCTGAAACGGATACGCTTGACACGGGCGACGGGGTCATATTTTTTTCTACAGTAAGCACTCCACGCAACACAGGTAATCCATACGAGCCCGACTATGCTTCTTCGCTAATCCGTTCCGGTGTATCGGGAACAGCTTTTGCCTATAATGGCAAGCTCAAACCGTTGAGCCAGGAGAGGGCGCTAAGTATCATAAATCAAAACCTCGGTTTCTTAGAGCGCGCTGCCTTGCGTGCGAGACAGTTCCGTGACTACCTGCAAAACAAATACGAACTTTCGGGAATAGGTGGTGAAAGTCTTGCTGTGTTGTCGGCTCTTACGCTCGGTGACAAACACTTGTTGGAACGCTCAACGCGCGAATTGTTTTCCATTACGGGTGTAAGCCATGTTTTAGCCTTGTCTGGCCTGCATTTAGGAATAATCTACGGCATTCTGCAGTTTTTGTTTACGGCGGGTGGCTTTGCTCGACGCATGAGAGTACCGGCTCAAGCGGTTATAATAGTTTTTATCTGGATATACGCGTTGATGGCCGGTATGCCGGCTTCACTAATCAGGGCGGCAATAATGTATTCACTTGTGTCGTTGGCTGTTATCATGGGGCGAAAGGCTGTAACGCTGAACAATCTTTTTGTTGCGGCTTTTTTGATTCTGTTGTTCAACCCCATGTCGCTTTTCGACATAGGGTTTCAACTGTCTTTTGCTTCGGTGTTCTTCATCCTGGCATTCGTGCGAGCCATTACGCCGGTATATGTGCTCAAACGCCCGGTTTTGGGTAAGTTGTGGGGCATGGTTGCCGTTTCTCTGTGTGCGCAGATGGGTGTGGCACCGCTTGTGGCGTATTATTTCAACCAGTTCCCGGTATATTTTATTTTCAGCAATCTTGTTGTAGTTCCTGTTTCGTTCGTTCTTGTTGCCATAGGGCTGGCTTTCCTTGTTTTGTCCTGGTTTCAGCCGTTAGCGGCTGCTTTGGCTTGGGCTTTGAAACTTGTTTTGTCATCAATGCTTGGGGTGTTGGATGTGATAAGCGGCTTACCACACGCTTCGGTATGGATTTATCCTTCATTGCTTACGGTTATGCTGGTTTATGCAGCTTTCTTTTTTGCGGTAATTTACCTGCGCAGGAAAAGTATGCTGTATTTTGTGCCGTTTGCATGTTGCGGGCTTGCCGCAGTGATAGTGGAGACCGTCAGCAATGCAAAGGAAAGGGACGTGGCAGGAATTTATTTTTATAAAGGGCTTTCATGTCCGGTGGTACAGTTTGTAGTTTCGCGCGGTGAGTCTTACGTTTATGCCCCGTCGCGCTATGCCGACTCGGTGGTAGTTAAATCATTGTCCGGCATATCGCGTAATTTTTGGCGACGTTGCGGAATGAATGCCCCCAAACGTATTCCGGACACGTTTGTCTCACCTGTTGTTTTACGCAAAGGATGTATGGTGCAGTTTGGCAGGCAAAGGGTGTGCGTTCTCGATACTGCTGTCCGGCAGTACCGTATTCCTGAGGGAATGTCGGCGGATATAGTTTATGTGGCCCGTGGTTTCAGAGGGAATCTCCCTGATTTACGGCTGCATTTGCGGACTGAGATGGTAGTGTTGGGCGAGAGGCTTTCGGATTACCAACGCAGGGATATAACGGGCAAATGTATTGCTGCAGGTGTCAAATATTATGACATGGAATCAAAAGGTGCTTTAAAATTGTCGGCGCAATAGGGGCGTGACTTCCTTTTTTACTAATTTTGCCTTTCAAACTTTATTAAAACCTATACGAATGCTTTCACCTATACTTGACGAACGCGGATTGCAGTGCTGGCATAATTTTATTGACCGGGCAGAGAATGTTGTTATAACGGCACATTCAGGCCCTGACGGGGACGCTGTGGGCTCTTCGCTCGGATTTGCCGAATACATGCGTTCGCAAGGAAAAAAAGTTACGGTGGTAATGCCGAACAAGTTTCCCGATTTCCTGCGGTGGATGTGCGGAGCGGGCGATATAATGATATATGAGGATAATGCTTCGCACGCCGATGAGGTGATTAAGGCGTGCAACATAATTTTCTGCCTTGACTACAACGATTTGGGGCGTGCCGACAAGCTTGGCGAATCCATAGCGGCCAGCAATGCGCATAAAATCATGATTGACCACCACCTTAACCCGTCGGGCTTTGCGGACTTTGAAGTGTCACACCCCGAGATGTCATCGACAAGTGAACTGGTTTTCCGGCTTCTTTGGCAACTGGACGGATTCGGGCAACTTAGCCTCGACGGAGCCGCGGCAATTTACTGCGGCATGATGACCGACACGGGGGCGTTCACATATAATTCATCGAGTCCGGATATTTATTATATCATAGCCAGGCTTTTGGAAAAAGGTATAGACAAGGACAGGATATACCGCAACGTATATAACAATTATTCGCGCAACCGCGTGCGGCTCATGGGGTATGTGTTGTATCGCAAGCTGCATTTTTACGGCAAGTTGCGCGCGTGCATATATACGCTCACACAGGATGAGATGTCGAATTTCAATTTCCAGAAAGGCGATACCGAAGGTTTTGTGAATTTGCCTCTAATGGTTCACGACATGCAGCTTTCGATAGCTTTGCGCGAAGATACCGACCGGCAGAAGATACGTGTTTCGTTGCGCTCGGTGGATGATTTCCCCTGCAACGAAATGGCAGCGCGCTTTTTCAACGGCGGAGGACACCTGAATGCCGCAGGCGGGGAACTGCGTTGCACTATGGCGGAGGCGGAAAAGATTGCGGCAAAGGCCGTCGAAGCATATAAAGACCGGCTTTAAAAATTGAAAAACCGGACGGGGAAAATGGCATTTTTCGATGTAAAAAATTGAAAACTGATTTTCACTCCGTTAAACCCACATAGGAGCAAAGAAAAAATACAAGGCACATATTTTAAAATATGTGCCTTGTATTTTAAAATATCTCAGACCTATTTTTTGCCCCTTGAAAACCGGGATTAAAACTGTGCGAAAAACGTGGACAAATACTGACAACGCATTTTGCCTTCAGTATTCCGCCCGGTTCACTTACGCAAAGCGGGGGCAGGGGAGTGCCCTTATGGGCAGGACACTTATGCGCCGATACAAAAAATTGCAGGTGTGTGGCTAAGGTCGGGAATCTCTGTGCTGCGCCAGCGGGCAACGGTTTGCGTGCGTATGTACTCGTTCTCGCAAGTAAGTCCGGCTGCAATGCAAAGGCGTGTGGAAGGACTGAGAGTTTTGAGCAGCGATTCGATAAAGCGTTTGTTGCGGAATGGCGTTTCGATGAAAATCTGCGTTTGGCGTTCTTTCACGGCACGTGTTTCGAGGCGGCGCAGCGTATGTTGCATTTCGTTTTCGTTGATGGGCATGTAACCGTTGAAAGCAAAGCTTTGGCCGTTCATGCCCGAGGCCATTAAGGCCAGAAGTATTGACGACGGTCCAACGAGCGGAACCACTTTAATGCTCTCTTTTTGTGCTATTGCCACAATTGTCGAGCCGGGGTCGGCTACGGCAGGGCAGCCGGCTTCGCTCAACATTCCCACAGCTTGCCCCTGGCGTATGGGTTGAAGATATTGCGCGTATGTGTCCGAGTCGGAGTGCTTGCCCATTGGGTAGAAAGTAATGGAATTTATGTCAATGCTTTTGTCGATGAATTTAAGAAAGCGCCTTGCTGTGCGAACTTCCTCGACAATGAAATGTTTTATTTCGATTATAATGTCGTGGTTCACGGGTGGGAACACTTGTGCTGACGGCGTGTCGCCAAGGGTTGTTGGTATGAGGTAAAGGGCAGGAGTTATCATTTTAGTGAAGAATAGGTGTGTTTGAATCCGAGGTAATATTTGTATAATATGCTGCTTTTCAGAACTTCGGGTATGCGGGTCGTGACAGCCAGCTTCATGTTTTCGGCGCGTGCCTTGTCGTAGCCGGAGCGCATGGCCTTGAAATCCCTGCGTGCCTTGCGCACGGCCTTGAAAGCAGCATAGTCGCCCGAGGCGAGGAACTTGAGCGCAGCGACGTTGTCGAAAACCTTGCGGAAAAGCATTATCTTTTTCAGTTGGCAGTCGGGGGCGTTCTTGTAAATCATCAGAAGGTTGTTGCGGAAGTTGAGGTACGTTTTCTGCGGGTTCTCCTTTTTCAGCGTTGCACCTCCAACGTGGTACACGTGGCTTTGCGGGACGCAGGCAATCCTGTACCCCCTGCTGCGGAGCCTCCAGCATAAATCGATTTCTTCCATGTGTGCAAAAAAACGCCCGTCGAGGCCGCCGTTGTTTTTGTACACCTCGTTCCTTATCATGAGGGCAGCCCCGGTGGCCCAGAACACATCGGTTGTGTCGTCGTACTGCCCGCTGTCTCTTTCAACTGTATTGAAAATCCGTCCCCTGCAAAAGGTATATCCCCATTTGTCGATGAATCCTCCTGCGGCTCCTGCGTATTCAAAAAAGTCTTTCTGCTTGAATGAGAGGAGTTTGGGCTGGCAGGCTGCAACTTCGGGATTGGAATCGAGGAACTGCGTCATGGGGGAAAGCCAGCCGCGTGTTACTTCTACGTCGGAGTTTAGGAGTACGGCGTATTCTTCGTCAACTTGTGCGAGTGCCCGGTTGTATCCCTCGGCAAAACCGTAATTATGGTCGAGAACCATGAGTTTTACTGCGGGAAACTCATTACGTACAACGTCGCAGGACTCGTCGCTCGAACCGTTGTCGGCAACGTATATGCTTGCTTCGGGAGAATATTTAATGACAGACGGCAGGAAACGCCTTAGCATTCCGGCACCGTTATAGTTTAGGATTACTACTGCGGTTTGTTTCATTTCAGGTCGGTTATTTTGCCTACGAGGGCTGTTTTGTCATCATTGAATCCTTCGAGCAGAACTTCTACAATGGTATTGTCGAACGCTTCAGCCGATTTTGCCGGCAATTCGACGCGGATATAGTTGTCGGTGAACCCGTGCAGCGTTTCACCGTGCAACGCATGCTCGACGAGCACTTTCCTTTTTGTTCCAATATATTTATTGTAAAAAGCCTTACGTTTTTGTTCCGACAGTTCAATTAACCTTTGCGAACGCTCGTGCTTTACTTCGGGCGACACCACGTAGGGAATTTTCAATGCCTGCGTTCCCGGACGCTCGGAGTAGGAGAAAACGTGCAGTTGCGCAAAGTCGAGTTCTGAAAGAAACCTGAATGTCTCTTCGAAAAGCTCGTCGGTCTCTCCTCGCGTTCCTACAATTACGTCTATTCCTATGAATGCGTCAGGTATTACAGAATGTATGGTGGAAATTTTTCTTGCAAAAAGTTCTGTGTCGTATTTGCGTTTCATCAATTTCAGCACAGTGTCGCTTCCGCTTTGCAGCGGAATGTGAAAGTGCGGCATAAAACTGCGAGAGGAAGAGCAGAATGATATTATCTCGTCGGTAAGCAGGTTCGGCTCTATTGAAGAAATCCTGTATCGTTCGATGTTGGCAACTTTGTCGAGTGATTTCAACAGATTCTCGAATGTCTCGCCTGTAGTTCGTCCGAAGTCGCCTATGTTGACGCCTGTAATAACAATTTCTTTGCCTCCAGTCGCGGCTACTTCCTGAGCCTGCTCTATTAGTGAAGCAATGGAGGGATTGCGGCTGCGTCCACGTGCGTAAGGGATGGTACAGTAAGTGCAAAAGTAATTGCAACCGTCTTGTACTTTAAGGAAGTAGCGCGTCCGGTCGCCTTTGGAACATGATGGGAAAAAAGTTTTTATTCCGGATGTAGGACAACCGAGAACGCATGGCATGTTTCCTTCCTGTGAAATGCTCTTGTTGTGGAGGTATTCGGATATATACTCTATAATATGTCCTTTCTTTTCTGTTCCAACAACGAGGTCGACACCCTCGATTCCTGAAATCTCTTCCGGTTTCAGTTGTGCGTAGCAACCGGTTACAACAATGGTTGCGCCAGGGTTGTCTTTTATTAGTTTGTGTATAGTTTGCCGGCATTTGTGGTCGGCCATGCCCGTGACGGAACATGTGTTGATGATACATATGTCGGCGTTTGATTTACTTTCGGATATTGTAACTCCTGCGGCCCTCAACTTGTCTTCGATAGTTGCCGTTTCGGCAAAATTCAGCTTGCAGCCGAGTGTTTGCAATGCGGCTTTCAAACCGGCAAGGTTGTTGATTTTCGACATAAAAGTCTGTTTTGAAAACTCAATTTAGCATTGCAAAGGTAACAATATTAGGCGTTGCAGAAAAATAAAAAAGAATTTACAGTAATAATACCTTGTAAATTAGTTGAATATGCGATTTCTCTTAAAAAAAATCTAAAAAAAACATACTCCGATGTACACCGTATTAGAAAAAGTACTTACCTTTGCACTGTTTTTAATAGAAGCAATTGATTGTTTTACTTTAAAAGAAAAGGAAAAATGAAAAAGTTAGTATTCATGTTCGTAGCTCTCGCTGCTATGTCTTTCGCATCTTGCGGCGGCAACAAAACTCAGGAAGCTCCTGTTGCTACAGATTCTGATTCTGTAGTTGTTGATTCTGCTGCTACTGACAGCGCAGCAACTGATACTGCTGCTGTTGACAGCGCTGCAGCTGCTACGGAAGAAGCTCCCGCTCAGGAGTAATTTCGAGAGGAGAAGAGAGAATTGAAACCTGTAAGGACAAAGTCCTCGCAGGTTTTTTTTGTTTTCTAATTTTTCAAATGTCGTATATTTGTTAGGAACGGGTATAGGCATATTGTAGTGAAAAACGTCTGCCGGTTATGTGCAGAATGAGTATGGCTGTATTTGTCCGTATTTTAAGCACTATTTTCACTCTGGTTTTCATGGAGCAAAAAATATGTCTGAGATATTTTAAAATACAAGGCACATATTTTAAAATATGTGCCTTGTATTTTTTCTTTTCTCCTATGTGGGTGTAATGTGGTGAAAATCAGTTTTCACTTTTTTTGTTCCGAAGCAGTTGTTTTTTTGTGTTCGGTTTACATTGGTTTTTTGTCCGAATTCGTGATTCCCGCAGTTGCCGCATCAGTTCGCGGATTATTGTAAAAGTAGCTTGAATGCGTTATAATGCCCCGGCGCTAATAAAATATGTGTGATTCGTAATTGCTTGTTTTCATCTTAAAGCAGATGTTAGGCCGGAATACAGCCTAACATATTGGAATCACATGTGAAAGTATGGTGAACATGGTTGCGTAGTAAAAGGAATCTTGATGTTATTATGCAACAAAGCCGCAGCAGTTTAACTGTTGCAGCTTTGTTGGTTGAGTTATTATTTGCCGGTTTTTTAGTCCGGATTCCTTCTTTTGTTAAGCCTGTGCTTCTTCTACTTCAGCAGCGGGTTCGGCAGCTTCTTTGGTTTCGGCTTTTGCGTTTTCGTCAACAACATTGAACGGAACGTTTACCGAAACTTCCTTGTGCAGATGTACTACTGCGTGATAGCTTCCAATTTCCTTTACATCCTTGACGTCGATTTTCTTGCGGTCGATGTCGAAGCCTTTTTCTTTAAGAAGATCGGATATTTGCAGTGAGTTCACAGAACCGTAAATTACACCGGTGGGGCTTACTTTTGTAGCAACCACCAATGCTTCGAGTTTAGAAAGCTGCTCAGCAAGTGCGAGTGCGTCGTTTTTGATTTTTTCGAGTTTGTGAGCACGCTGTTTCAGTTTTTCTTCCAAAACTTTCTTAGCCGACTTGCTGGCTATTACGGCTTTCTTGTAGGGTATGAGGTAATTGCGGCCGTAGCCGTTTTTTACTTTTACAATATCGTCCTTGTATCCTAATCCTTGTACGTCTTCTAACAGTATAATTTCCATTGTGTGTCCTCCTTCTTTTTATTTCATCAAATCAGTTACGAATGGAAGAAGAGCGAGATGACGTGCACGCTTAACTGCCTGGGCAATACGACGCTGGTATTTCAGTGAAGTTCCGGTTATGCGGCGGGGAAGTATTTTTCCTTGCTCGTTCAGGAATTTCTTCAAGAATTCAGGGTCTTTGTAGTCAATGTATTTGATTCCGCTCTTTTTGAAACGGCAGTATTTCTTTTTCTTAAGCTCTATTGTGGGCGGAGTTAAATATCTTATTTCTGATTGTTCCTGTGCCATTGTTTATTCCTCCTCTTTCTTTTCTTTTTTGTTGCGGCGTTTTTCAGCGTATTGCGCTGCGTATTTCTCCATCTTGACTGTAATGAAGCGGATTACTCTTTCGTCACGGCGGTATTCGGTTTCCAGCTGTTGGATAAGAGTAGGCTCTGCCTTGAATTCAAACAGGATGTAGAAGCCTGTTGATTTTTTCTCAATGGGGTAAGCCAATTTTTTCAGTCCCCAATTCTCCTCGTTCAAGAGTTCTGCGTTGTTTTTAGTCAGAATCCCTTTGAATTTTTCAACCGTTTCCTTCATCTGCTCTGCAGACAAAACGGGAGTAAGTATGAAAACGGTTTCGTACTGGTTCATCATTTACTATAAAGTTTTTGTTTGTGAAATCGGGTGCAAATTTACGGTTTTATTTTTTATTGGCAAAACGTTGTAAGTTCTATTTTAAGACGTTGCCGGTATTACTTATTAAAATATTATTTTTGTATCAAAGCTTATTGTGCGAATGGAACCTCTTGTTGATATTGACGTGCGATTGATATTTGCCATTTTGAACGGCAAGGTGTCGGCGGCCATAAGCCGCAAGTTGTTGCATAATTTTCATGCGGCGGGGCTTGACCTTACGCCGGAGCAGTGGAATGTGCTGCAGCATTTGAAGCAGCGCGACGGTGTGTCGCAGCAGGATTTGTGCGACGCAATGTACAAGGACAAGCCCGGAATGGTAAGGCTGATAAACTCGATGGTGTTCCTCAACCTCGTTACGCGTACACCCAACCGTTTTGACCGGCGCAAAAACATAATCCGCCTTACGCAAAAGGGTATTGACATGCAGGAGTCGGCCATACGCGTGGCGTTGCTTACATTGAAGGAAGCGTTGCGGGGATTGAGCTTGAACGAGATTCGCACGTCGCAGGATGTGTTGCGCAGGGTTTTTGAGAATACGGCGGGCGAACATAGGCAATAGGCCACTTTGCAGCAGGCCTAAGGCCTAACGATACTTTCAGGGATATTTGAAACCATGCAATAAGCCAAGATTCTCCACTCTTGCTAGGTAGAAAAAATATGTCTGACATATTTTAAATTATGTCAGACATATTTTGAATTATCTCAGAGATATTTTTTCTTTTGCCTAAGGGCGTTGGTTTTTTAGTTGGGTATAATCAGCTTGTAGCCCTTTCCGTGTATGTTTATAATCTCTACGTTTGAATCCGGGCGCAGGTGCTTACGCAACTTTGTAATGTAAACGTCCATGCTGCGGGCGTTGAAGTAGTTGTCGTCAACCCAGATTGTTTTCAGTGCGAAGTCGCGTTGCAGTATTTCGTTTGCGTGTTCGCAAAGAAGTTTGAGCAAGTCGCATTCCTTGGTTGTGAGTTTTGTAACGTCCTCGCCGCGGGTAAGCGTTTGTTTCTGCGTGTCGAATACGAAACTTCCTATCTGGTATGTGGTGGCTTCGTTGTTCTTCTTTCCGTTCACGCGGCGCAGTATTGCCTCAATGCGGAATACGAGTTCTTCCATCGAGAAAGGTTTCGTGATATAGTCGTCTGCTCCGATTTTGAAGCCGTTCAGTATGTCTCCCTTCAGTGTTTTTGCCGTGAGGAAGATGATAGGTATCTCGGCGTTCAGCTGCCGGATTTCACGAGCCAGTGTAAAGCCGTCCTTTTTAGGCATCATAACGTCAAGCACGCAGATGTCGTATTTGTTTTTCATGAAGGCGCGGAAGCCTAACTCACCGTCTTGGCACAGCTCGGTGTCGAAGCCTTTGGCTTGAAGGTATTCGCGTAACAGGGTGCCTAAGTTTTCGTCGTCCTCGCAGAGGAGAATTCTCATTTGTTCTTCCATATTAGTTTTGTTTTTTGATTATTGGTAATGATATTATGAATTTTGTTCCTTGACCGAATTCGCTTTCGGCGTGTATGTTTCCTTCGTGCACGTCGACAATGGATTTTACGTATGCCAGTCCGAGGCCGAATCCTTTCACGTCGTGCCTGTCGCCGGTGTGTACGCGGTAGAAGCGCCCGAATATTTTGTGCAGGTCCTCGCGCCGTATTCCTATGCCGTTGTCGGCAATGCACATTATTATATGCGAGCCCTCGTTGCGGGTTGAAATGTTCAGCTGCAGCTCCACATTTTCGCGCCGGTATTTAAGCGCGTTGTCCAGCAGGTTGAACACTACGTTTGTCATGTGCATTTCGTCGGCAAACACGGTGGCGTTCTTTGCGGACAGGTCTGTGGTTAGCGTTCCTCCTACGTTTTTTACTTTTATGGTATATGTGTGTGCAACGTCGGCTATGAGGTTGTTCAAATTAATCTCACGTTTGTTGTATCTTGCTTTGTTGCGTTCGAACAATGATATTTGCAATACTTTTTCAACCTGGAAGCGCAGCCGCTTGGTCTCGTCGTTGATTACTCCCGAAAGTTGCTCGAACATCTTTCCGCTCTTTGCCACCGCTGGGTCTGCCAGCATTTGTGCAGCAAGCGATATTGTGGATATTGGTGTTTTGAACTCGTGTGTCATGTTGTTGATGAAATCGTTTTTCATCTCGGTGTATTTTCTTTGGCGGAACACGAGTATCATTGTGAATATGTATGTTGCCAGCAATATTATCGACAATATGAGTGCCGGAATGATGAACCGCACGCTGCTGAATATGTATTTTCCCATGTCGGGGAAGTGCAGCTTGATGACAGTCATGTTTTCGGGCGGGTCGTTGGGGAAGAGTATCCTTGTAAAGGAGTGTTCGGACCCTTTGGCGTCGTAATCGGAGCAACGGTAGAGCTCGCGGCCTTCGCGCGTGAGGATTTGGAAGTGGTATGGCAGTTTTACGCCGTTGCTTTCGAGTTCGTATTTAAGTCTGCCGTCGAGAACGCGGAAGTCCACGCGCTCGTTTATTGGTTTTTTGCCCGATTCGGAAAGCAGGAAGAATATCACGACGTCGATTTTCCTATGATGGAAAACAAAACGCTTGATTATAATGTCCTAAAATTCCAAGCACGTACCTATCGATCTTTTGGGGCCTTGATGGGTTATGTCCTTTGAAAATTTGGGTATCTTCATGCCGGGCATCATGCGCAGTTGCGGCCCTGACAATGTGCTGTCGTTTATGATTGGAGGATACAGGTGCGACTTGAACTGTTTGTCCGAGGCCTTTTTCGATACAGCAGTATCTTCGGGTGTGGTTTTTTCCTCGGTTTTCAGGTATTTTTTTGCGTCGTTCAGCAGTCCGCGCTGTGTTTCGTCCAATTCTATTGTATAGATTACCCTGTTGATACTGCGGTTCACGGATTCGGTGAACTGCTCCCTGCGCATCTCAAGTATTTCTTCAAGGTAACTCAGTTGCAAATACAATAATATGGTGAAGCAAATGCCCACCACTATTGCAATTATACGCATTGTTGATTTCTTCATACGGCAAATATAAAAAACGTAGTTAATGTCTGTTCCGGTTTAGATATTTTAAAAATACGGATTTTAACATTATTAACCTTATTCGTTCACTGAAATTGCTTTATCGTTAATTATAAATATCGATTCAAGTGTAATATGTCTGATTTTTTTACATAATTATTGCTGGTTCTTGTTACGCCATATTAATAAAGTGCCTTTTCGCGTATGCAAGGTGCTCTTTATTGTAAAGGCTTTTTTAGCGGATACCGGCTGATGTTGGTGCAGCATGTTCCCGGAAGCGGGCAAAACAGACAAAGCATGCGCCTAAAACGGGGATAAAAAACAGCAGATTTTTTGGCGGGAGAATGAAAACTGTTTTTCAATTCTTTATACCCCGTTGAGAGCAAAGAAAAAATATGTCCGACATATTTTGAATTATGTCAGACATATTTTAAAATATCTCAGAGATAATTTCAGGCTGGTCGTAAACTTGCTTTTTGAAAACGGACAAAAGCATCACTATATTCCGGGTGTTTTTTCGGGTGCGGTATTTTGGTTATGTTGAAAGGCATGTGGAATGCGCAAAAAACTGCCTGCTTTTTTTACAGCTAAGGCATGGTGTGCAGAAAAACAACTGCGGCGGATGTTTTGATTATCCGCCGCAGTATAGTCGTATGTTCTTTAAGGATTGTTATTCTTCCGCATTCTCCTGTTCGAATGCCTTGATAAGTTTTTCCTGAACATCGCCCGGAACAAGCTCGTAGTTCGAGAATTTCATCGAGAATGAGCCGCGTCCTCCTGTTATGGAACTCAACGACGTTGAATAGTCGGACATTTCGGCAAGGGGTACGCGGGCCGAGAGTTTCTGGTATCCGTTCTCCGAGTCCATGCCAAGGATTATGGCACGGCGGCTTTGCAGGTCGCTCATTATGTCGCCCATGTAGTCGGACGGGATATATACTTCAACGGTATATATGGGTTCAAGGATTTTGGGGCCTGCTTCTTTGAACGCTGCGCTGAATGCGTTGCGTCCTGCGAGGGTGAAGGAGATTTCGTTTGAGTCGACGGGGTGCATTTTGCCGTCGTATACAATAACCCTCACATCGCGTGCGTATGAGCCGGTGAGCGGTCCGCGTTCCATGCGGCTCATTACGCCTTTCAGTATGGCCGGCATAAAGCGTGTGTCGATTGCGCCGCCAACTACCGAATTGATGAATTCGAGTTTGCCGCCCCATTCCAGTTCTATTGTCTCCTGGCTTCTCGGGGTAATGCGGTATTCCTGCCCGCCGAACTTGTAGACTGAAGGTGCGGGCGTGTTTTCGCCAAGCGGTTCTATTATTAAGTGGACTTCGCCGAATTGCCCCGCGCCGCCGCTTTGTTTCTTGTGGCGGTAGTCGGCGCGTGCGGCTTTTGTTATGGTCTCGCGGTAGGGTATGCGCGGCTCTCCGAACTCAACCTGGATTTTTTCATTGTTCTCAAGACGCCATTTCAGCGTGCGCAGGTGGAATTCTCCCTGACCGTGCACTAATGTCTGCCGCAACTCCTTGCTTTGTTCTACAACCCATGTCGGGTCTTCTTCGT
>URSZ01000010.1 GCA_900550635.1 uncultured Prevotella sp.
AAGTGTTCCAAAACATGGTTGTGGAGCAACTTGGCAGTTTAAACTTTGCTAATTTGGTAACATGCGGACATTCATTATTCAAAATATCTCAGACATATTTTTTATTTGCTCCCATGTGGTGTAAACGCATTGAAAATCAGTTTTCACTTTTTTCGACTCCGAAACGGACATTCCCTGCGGCTTTTTGTGCTTTCCGTACCGGCATTTTAAAATGTGGGAAAAGAGGCTAAAAGTAACTTGAAGACGAATGGCGTCGGCCGATGGGCGCGGGTGCTGCCGATAACTGTGCCCGAAGCCCGGGCTTTGAGCTTTTTTAATGATTTTTATGCTGTTAATAATTGTTCCCCAGACGTGGGTTTATTAAATAATAAGTACTTTTGTACCAGAAGAAATGTGCAATCATTAAAATAGGCAATTATGAAAAGGTCTGTTATACTGTTGGTCGCTTTGCTTACTGTTGTTTCCGGGGCATACGCGCAGAGAGATGATATGTACTATCGTCCTTCAAAAAAAGATAAGGTCGACAAGGCTGCCAATACTTCCGAAAAGGCCGCCAATTCGAATACCATCAATTATAGTACGACATATGATGATTATGACGGATATACCGATGACGAGATAGATGCGTATAACCGTCGTTATGACATGTATGGGGATACTCTCTATCTGGGCGACGGAGAAGGCGATAGCCAGTCATCGTATGACGGAGAATATGAACAGGAGTATTATAATAATGACTACGAATGCACTGCCCGCATAATACGATTCCATTCACCGTCCATTAGCATTTACTACGGGTTTGGCAGTCCTTTCTATTGGGATTATTATGATTACGTGTGGGGTTGGGGAGGTTTCTACGACCCGTGGTATTACGACGCATATTGGGGCTGGAACTGGAGCTGGGGCTGGCGCTATCCGTATTACGGCTGGGGCTGGTATCACCGCCCGTGGCATTATTGGGCGTGGGATTATCGCCCGCATTATCATCACGGGCATTACGGATGGCGCGGAAACGGCGGACGTTATTTTGCCGGCAATGTGCACAGCAGCCGCATAGGCTCGGCAGGAGGCAGAATCTGGACAAGCGGGCGCAATTACCGCGATATGAATTCGGAAAGCTCATCAGCAGGCACGCGCCGCAACTACACATACAGGAACAATCGTTTGTCAGACACAAACAACAGGAACTCGAGTGTAAGGTCGTTCGGAAACCGCAATAATTCGCGTTACAACGACCGTAACACAAACCGCACGCCTTCGCGCAACAACTCGGTATCGGGCAGCCGGCCAAGCACGTCGACCCGCTCTTTCGGTAGCGGAAGCTCAGTAAGGAGTTCACGCTCTTCAGGCGGAGGCTCATTCCGGAGTGGAGGCGGCATGGGCGGAGGTACACGCTCGTTCGGCGGCGGTGGCGGTGGCGGACGGCGCCGTTGATAGTCCGGGTTTATACGCTGAATAAAATGTATTGCAATCATAGGTTGTATGAAAGCATTATAAAGTAGTGAAACAAAAAAGCAGGAAATGAAATTCAAGTTATTTGCAATAGCCATGATGATGTGTTCCCTTTATGCGAACGCACAGGATATATACCAGGTAGAGCGCGTTACCAGTGAAGATTTGAACGGTACAGCCCGTTTCGTAGGAATGGGAGGCGCCATGAGTGCATTGGGAGCAGATATATCTACCATGCGGACGAACCCGGCTGGAACGGGCTTGCTCCGCCACGCTGACGCAGCAGCGACAATGAGCCTTTCGAGCCTTTCAAAAGGCAATACTTTCGATAACGTTAGCAAGACACGCGCTTCGTTTGACCAGATAGGTTTTGTTTATCCGTTTAAAATTAACAGCGAAAGTTTTTCGCTCAAGTTTGTTAATTTCGGCTTTAACTATCAGAAACGTAAAAACCTGCACATGCTTGTTAATGCCGAGCAGGCTTTAGGCGGTGCGTCGCAAACATGGCAAATGGCTGATATGGCTTCTTTCTGGGGTGGTCCCGAAAAAGGCTCGCCGCTTACTAACGCAGGGTATCAAACTTATCTTTACAACAAGACCGGCACGCAGGACGAGCAGGGTTATGACGAATACAGCGTTTATAATGCTTCGCGCGGCTCATACAACAAAGCTATGACGGGTAGCATACAGGCTTATGACTTTAATGCCAGCCTGAACTTCGAAGACCGTTATTTCCTCGGTTTTACAATAGGAGTTTATAATGTGGACATCAACAGCTACAGCGAATACGGCGAAGTGCTTGATGGAGCAGGCAAATATACTCTCTCGAACGACAGGTCGCTGTCGGGAAGCGGTGTGGATTTTAAGTTCGGAACGATAATATACCCCTTTAGCGATTATACCTTCCGCTTTGGTTTGTCGGTTTCCACGCCTACGTATTATTCCCTGACGGAGAATTGCAATTCCCTCATCCTTTCGAATATCGAAGGAACGGATTATGATTTCCGTACTCAAGTGGGAAATCATGATTACAACATCCGTAGCCCGTGGAAGTTCAATGTTTCGGCCGGTGGAACGATAAGCGATTTGCTTGCCCTCAATGCAGAATACGAATATGCCGATTATTCTTCGGCAAATGTGTCGTATGACGATTATGATGATTGGGGCTGGGAAGGCAGTTCTACAAAAGACCGCGAATTGAATCGACAGGTCGGCAGGTATTTGAACGGCGTAAGTACCATACGCCTTGGAGCAGAGGCCAATGTGGCGCCGTTTACAATCCGTGTGGGATACAATTACGTATCGTCTCCAATGAAAGACAAGGCGTTCCTTAACCAGTTTATAAACAGTGCTTCGCTTGACTATTCCACGTCTACCAGTTATATGAATCTCAGTTCTATTAACCGCGTGACGTGCGGCGTGGGATTCTCCGGCAAGCATTTTTATGCTGATTTCGCTTACATGTATCAAATGCAAGACGGGGATTTTTACGCTTTCTCTACACAAAAAGGTGACGACGCTGTTATGAACGACATCGCTCCCTCGAAGATAAATTTGGATAAGAGCAAATTCCTGCTTACACTCGGATATTTGTTTTAACTAATAAACCGGTTTGGTTTAAACAGGACCTCGGAAAAATTATGTCTGAGGTATTTTAAAATATGTCTGACCTATTTCAAAATATGTCAGACATATTTTTTTTCTTCCTTTTGCGGGTTTTGAAAATTCCCCTGCCGCACCGGCGGGCAAACAACCGGTAGTAACCTTTTCTACTTTCCCGGCCTAAATAGGCAGGAAAATGCAATAATAAAAAAATACAATCGTTATTTAGTACGGTACCGATATATTTAATTCGAAAATGATAGAATATTTAAATGGAGAGCTTGCCGAACTTTCGCCTACGCTTGCTGTGATAGATGTAGGAGGAGTAGGGTATGGGCTGAACATTTCTCTGACTACTTTTGACGCACTAAAGGACAGCAAAAAGGCAAAGTTGTATGTATATGAGTCGATAAGGGAAGACGCATATATCTTATATGGTTTTGCTACAAAAGACGAGCGCGAGGTTTTTGTGGCTTTGCTTTCCGTTTCAGGAGTTGGCGGCAATACTGCGAGAACCATACTTTCGGCATTTTCGCCCGACGAATTCCGCATGGTCGTTGCAAATGAAGACTCGCGTGCCTTGAAATCCGTGAAAGGAATCGGACTGAAAACTTCGCAACGAATAATAGTCGACCTTAAGGATAAACTGAAAGCAGGCGGTGAGGCTGCTTTCCCCGTTGCAGGCATGCAAGGACGCGAAGCCCGCATGGCAAATGCGGAAGAGGCCATAGGCGCTCTTTCTACTTTGGGTTACCCGGCTTCTGTCTCGCATAAGGTAGTGACGGAAATAGTTAAACAGTGCGACGGGGATATTCCGGTTGAAGAGATAATAAAACGCGCTTTGAAGTTGCTTTGATTTTGGCATAAGTGTCAATCTACGTGTTCCGACAATTAAAATCTGCTTTTCGTTCCATACGGCCGTCGGTCAAAGGGGCGCTGCTTGTTTTCGTTTCTTGTTTTTTTACATTCAAGGGAGCGGAAGCACAAGTAGCCGTGCCGTCTAACGATTCCATAGCCAAGCCTATTTTTGATGTAAGCAAAACATCGCCGGATAATGAAAATGATTTGCGCAACCGTCCCATAGATTTGCGTAATCCCAAGAACATCGACGATACGCCTGAGTACGATGAGAAAACCGGTAATTATAAATTAGGTACGAAGATAGGTGATTCTTATTTAAATACTCCTGTATTACTTACACGCGACGAATATATGCGCTGGAGTTTGCGCCGCTCCATGCAACAGTATTATCAAAGTAAAAACAGCGAGCTTTTCGAGAATGAAGGAAAAGAAAAGTTCGATTTTACGGACATGAAATTCGACCTCGGACCCGCTGAAAAAATTTTCGGTCCCGGTGGCGTGCAGATTAAGACACAAGGCTCTGCGGAACTTAAATTGGGGGCCAATACGACGAGCGTCGACAATCCCACGCTTCCTTTGCGTTACCGTAATACTTTCGGCTTTGACTTTGACGAGAAAATAAACGTCAGCGTTAACGGAAAAGTGGGCGATAAAATGGACATGACGCTGAACTATAACACAGAAGCAACGTTTGACGTCGATTCAAAAGATTTGAAGCTTACTTATGAAGGCAAAGAGGATGAAATAATAAAACTAATCGAGGCCGGTAACATCTCAATGCCTACAAACTTGTCGCTTGTACGCGGAGCTTCGTCATTGTTCGGTGCAAGGGTGGATATGCAGTTCGGTAAACTGAAACTGCAGACCGTGCTGTCGCGCAAAAATTCAACTACTTCGTCTGTAAAATCGAGTGGTGGCAACCAGGTTACCAATTTCGAACTGTCGGCAGCAGAATACGAGGAAAACCGCCACTTCTTCCTGTCTCACTTTTTCCGCGATAATTACGACCGAAGCATGGCGCAATTGCCAAATATTACTTCGGGCATAAAGATTAACCGTATCGAGGTGTGGGTAACAAACAAAACAGGTGCGACTACAAACACACGCAATATAATAGCTTTTACTGATTTGGGTGAAAGCGAACATATAAGCAACCCGATGTGGGCTGGTAACGGTCAAAGCAACCCACAGAATGCGTCGAATAACCTATATAATACCATAACAACGACTTATGCTGCAGCAAGAGACATAAGTCTGGCTACTCAGACACTTGACGCTATAGCAGGTTTCGCAGGTGGGGATGATTATGAAAAACTTGAAAACGCCCGGAAACTGAATTCTACCGATTACACCGTGAATTCGGCTTTGGGATACATATCGCTGAAGACAACACTGCAAACCGACCAGGTACTAGCCGTGGCCTATGAATATACGTATAGAGGAGTGAATTACCAGGTGGGCGAATTCTCTACGGATGTAAAAGACAATTCGCAGGCGCTTATAGTAAAGGCACTGAAAAATACGTCTAATGTGCCGTCAATGGGCAACTGGGATTTGATGATGAAAAATGTTTACTCGTTAGGAGCAACGCGAGTTCAGAAAGACCGCTTCCGCCTGGATGTGAAAATACTCAGTGACACAACGGGCGTTTACCTGAATTACCTGCCCGAGGAGAACTTGAAAAACACTCCGCTTATACGTTTGATGAATTTGGACCGTTTGGATAATAACAACAAAACCAATCCGAACGGATACTTTGACTTTGTTGATGGTTACACCATTGATTCTTCAACAGGACGTATATTCTTTCCTTCAGCAGAGCCGTTTGGAGAATTTTTAAGGGAAAAGATAGGAAACGACGCCGTTGCCGACAGGTATGTATTCCAAGAACTGTATGATTCAACTAAAACTACCGCCAGGCAGATAGCCGAAAAAAACAAATACATGCTCGAAGGCCAGTTTAAGGCTTCCCAAAAAAGTGGCGAGATAAGTTTGGGCGCAACAGACGTTCCGCAAGGTAGTGTTATTGTTACGGCCGGTGGCATTACGCTTACCGAAGGTTCCGATTATACGGTTGACTATAGCTCGGGAACTGTTAATATTATAAACCAGAGTATCCTTGATGCCGGAACGCCGGTAAACGTAAGTTTGGAAAGTAACACGAACTATGGGCTGGAAAGAAAAACCCTTATGGGGTTGAATTGGCAATACGATTTTTCCAAAGATTTACAATTGGCCGGAACTTTCATGCATTTGTCAGAACAGCCACTTACTACAAAGGTGTCAATGGGAAACGAACCTTTGAATAATACAATTTGGGGATTGAGTCTTTCATGGAAAAAAGAAAGCCAGTGGCTGACGGATTTGCTTGATAAGATACCGCTTCTGTCACTTTCAAAGCCGTCGAATATAAATTTCAGTGCGGAAGTAGCACAGCTCATAGCCGGAAATAATAAGGGCGCGCAGGGGAACGCTTCGTATATTGACGATTTTGAGCAAACCAAAAGTAGCATAGACATAAGCACTCCTACAGAATGGCAGCTTAGCTCAACACCTTCGCGCTTTCCGGAAAGCAAGTATGTTAATGACGTGCGTTATGGGTACAATCGTTCATTGTTGGCATGGTATAAAATAGACCCTTTGTTTACTCGTCGTAGTTCTTCTCTTACACCGAGCCACATAAAGAGCGATTTGGAACAGTTATCAAACCACTATGTGAGGGAAGTGTATAGTCGCGAGCTGTTCCCGAATAAGGAACAACGCTTTGGAGAATCGTCCACGCTTTCAATTTTAAATGTTGCTTATTATCCCGAAGAACGCGGACCATATAACTTGGATACAGACTTAGATATTAATGGCCGTTTAAGTAATCCTACGACTCGTTGGGGCGGTATGATGAGAAAATTAAATACCAGTGACTTTGAAACCGCCAATATAGAGTACGTTGAATTTTGGCTGATGGATCCTTTTATTTATACAAGGGAGCAAGCCGGTAATCACTCTGGTGATTTGTATATAAACCTTGGCGAAATAAGCGAAGATATTCTGAAAGACGGAAAGAAATTTTATGAGAGCGGACTGCCTTTAGACAACGATGCTTCTATGTATGTTGAAACAGCATGGGGGCGGGTTCCGTCGCAAAACAGTGTTACTTACGCATTCAATACGAGTTCAAATGCACGTGACCGTCAAGATGTCGGATTAAATGGTTTGTCGAGTGAGGAAGAAGCCAATTTCCCGGCTTATAAAACTTATCTGGATCAGGTGCGTGCCAAAGTATCTACCGAAGTTTACGATTCAATTCTAGCAGATCCCGCAGGAGATAACTATCATTATTTCCGAGGTTCTGATTACGATAGGGCAAGAACCTCAATCCTGGATAGATATAAAAGGATAAACGGAACGGAGGGCAACTCTCCCGATTCGGAGAACTCGCCAGAAAGTTACTCTACCGCATATAAGTCGACGCCAGATGTCGAAGATATAAACCAGGATTATACTCTTAATGAGTATGAGAAATATTTCGAGTATAAAGTTCATCTGTCGCCAGACGGAATGGTGGTCGGACAAAATTATATAGTTGATGAACGAAAAGCCAGTGTACAGTTGCGCAATGGTCAAACGGCAAATGTATCATGGTATCTTTTCCGTGTACCGGTAAAAGAGTATGAAAGCAAAGTAGGAAGTATTTCGGATTTTAATAGCATTCGTTTTATGCGAATGTATCTTACGAATTTCGAAGAACCTATAGTTCTTCGCTTTGCAACATTAGGCTTGGTGCGCGGTGAATGGAGAAGCTACGAACAAAATCTATACGCCGGTTCGGCTCCTTCGGTTAGTGGAACAATGAACGTGGCAGCAGTGAATCTGGAGGAAAACAATGAGAAGAAACCTGTAAATTATGTTCTTCCTCCAGGTATAACCCGTGTAGTCGACCCCAACCAATCACAACTCCTTGAGCAGAATGAACAGGCTTTGCAAATGGTGGTAGAAAACCTTGCCAGTGGTGATGCGCGCGCTGTGTATAAGAACCAATATCTTGACCTTCGCAAGTACAAGCATATCCAGATGTTTGTTCATGCCAACGCTTTGCTTGAAGACAAATCTCTCGAGGATAACCAGGCTTCGCTTTTTATACGTTTCGGCTCAGACTATAAGAGCAACTTTTATGAGTATGAAATACCTCTGAAACTGACGCCAGAGGGAAAGTACGACCGTAACTCAACGGCTTCAAGGCGACAGGTATGGCCGGAAGAGAATATGCTTGACATTGATTTGGCTAAATTCACAACGCTCAAGCGCGAGAGGAACAAACGCAAGAGCGAGGGAACAGCGTCGTATTCAGAAGTGTTCTCCTCATACGACAGCGACCGTCCTAATAATAAAATAAGCATAGTAGGTAATCCTTCTTTGGGCGAAATCCACACCATAATGATTGGTGTGCGCAATAATTCCCGTAAGCTTACGAACGTTGAGGTTTGGGTTAACGAGTTGCGTTTGCAGCATTATACAAATAAAGGAGGCTGGGCGGCTAAAGGAAACTTGAACGTACAACTTTCTGATTTGGGTACAATCAATTTGGGCGGACACGTGGAAACAGACGGATTCGGCGGCGTTGAAGATCGTGTGGCCGACAGGCGCGATGATAATTTGTACGAATACAATTTTTCTACTAATATCGAGTTGGGAAAATTCTTACCCGAGAAACTTAAATTCCGCGCTCCTTTATATTATTCTTACAGCAAAGAGAGGGTGAAGCCTAAATATAATCCTCTTGACACCGACATGGAATTGGACGACGCAATAGATGCGCTTGCAACAAAGCGAGAAAAGGATTCTTTGAGAAGCATTACCGAAACAACTGTGATAAATTCGAATTTCAGCCTTTCGAATGTACGTTTCGACATAGTTTCGAAAACCAATCCTATGCCTTACGACCCGGCCAATTTCTCGTTTAGTTATTCGCATAGCCATAGGGAAACAACCGGGCAAACCATTGTGTGGGAAAAAGACGACAGCTGGCGCTTTAATGCCAATTACCAGTATTCTCCTAATTTTAAACCCTGGGCACCTTTTGAAAAACTGAAAAGCAATAGTCCGTGGCTTAAACTTTTAAAAGAAGAAAAGATAAATTACGCTCCGCAAAGCATATCCATAAATTCCGATATAACCCGCACGTATTACGAACTGCAGGAAAGAGACCTTGAGCAACAAGGCGCAGGCTCGTCCCTGCCTCTTACCTGGGCCAGCGATTTTCTTTGGAACAGGCAGTTCAAGCTACAATGGGATCTTACTTCGAACATTCACGCTTCTTTCAGCTCGGCTACGAATGCGGAGATTCTACAGCCGTATTCTCCTGTTAACAAGGATTTGTATCCAACAGAATATGAAGCATGGAAAGATTCTGTATGGCATAGTATCAAGAATCTCGGAACTCCGTTGGCTTTCCAGCAGAATTTTGATTTCTCGTGGAAAATACCAATAAACAAAATACCTGTATTC
The DNA here is from genome assembly GCA_900550635.1 of uncultured Prevotella sp. Classification (GTDB taxonomy): domain Bacteria; phylum Bacteroidota; class Bacteroidia; order Bacteroidales; family Bacteroidaceae; genus UBA6398. The sequence continues at coordinate 9,418 of URSZ01000010.1, forward strand.
AGTTGGATTACACCCGACGTAAGTTTCAATTCATCGTACAACTGGAACCGCGGCACAAAATTGGAAGACGGTTCAACTTTGGGTAACACCATAAACAACTCAAGGAACATAAACGGAAATGTGAAATTCAATCTTGAGACTATTTATAATAGTGTTCCTTTCCTAAAGAAAGCCTTGAGCCGCACAACGAGGACTTCATCGTCGGCAAGGAGGAAAAAAGACGATGAGAAAGACCGTGTGTTTACGCAAGAAGTACAGCTTATGCCCGACACAACAATCACTATAACCCACAACAAGCGTTCGCGCAAGGTGCGTGTGCGTGCGCTGTTGCAGGACGGTAAAAGATATTCGTTAAAATACAAGGTTGAAAACGCAAACAAGATAACGATTCTAAACAAAGATACCGTCAAACTTAAGGTAACCATAATTCCAGGTAAGCCGATAGAAAACAACACATGGTATAAGATAGCGCAAGCCATGGCCCGTACTGCCATGATGGTGCGTAACATAAGTGTGACATACAAGAACTCCTATAATATGTCACTGCCCGGTTTCATCCCGAATATAGGAGATGTCTTCGGCCAGCGTTCCGGTTCGGGATTGCAGCCCGGCCTCGACTTTGCTTTTGGTTTTACAGACGAAAGCTATATAAAGAAAGCCATGGACAAGGGGTGGCTCATAGCGAACGACAGCGTTACAACACCCGCTACAACGAACGAGAATGAGTCGTTCCAAATACGTGCTACGGTTGAGCCTTTCCGCGATTTCAAAATCGACCTGACGGCCTCGCGAACTGTAAACACGGCCCGTAGCATACAATACATGTTCGACGGAATGCCTGCCACACAGACCGGCTCGTTCAACATAACGACGATTTCCATTTCCTCGGCCTTTGCCTCCTTGGGTAATGCCGACAACAATTATGAGAACAAGACTTTTCGTAAGTTCCTTAATCTGTTGCCTAAATTCCGCGACCGGGTGGAGGCGCAGTATATCGGGGCACCGTATCCTACTAACAGTGCCTTTGCGGGAAAAACGTTCGACCCTGCAAACGGAACGATTTCGCAGTATTCTTCCGACGTTATGATTCCGGCTTTCCTTGCAGCCTATTGTGGCGGTGGAGAAAACTCGTCGTTGGATATATTCCCCTCACTTTTACGTATGCTTCCCAACTGGAAGGTTACTTATTCCGGACTGGGAAGACTGCGGTTCATGCGCCCGATATTCAAGTCGTTCAACATAAATCATTCCTACCAGTCGATATATGCGGTAGGCTCGTACAATACATTCTCGTCGTTCATGAAGCTAACAGGGTCGAGAGGATTCGTAAACGACGTATCGACAGGCAATCCTGTTCCTTCCTCGATGTTCGACATATCAACGGTTTCTATAACCGAGAACTTTTCGCCGCTGATAGGATTTGATATGACATTCCGCAACAATCTTACGGCTAAAGTAGAGTATAACCGCTCGCGTATGCTCGCGCTTTCCATGACGTCACAGCAAATTTCAGAAGCACGCTCAAACGATTATGTTATAGGCATAGGCTACAAGATAGACGACTTGAAGATATTCAGGCCTAACAGCCGTCCAAAGAGAAGGAACGCACGCAAGTCATCGACTACCAAGAAGAACGCTGAAAATAATGCAGAGGACGAGGACGAAAGCTCGTCGTCCTCAAGTTCGCGGAACTCCGGAACAATCAGCAACGACCTTAACCTGCGCCTGGACTTCTCTATACGCAACCAAAGTTCCATTCAGCGTAACATACTTACAGCGCTTTCGCAGGCTACTTCGGGTAACAGCGCGTTCCGCATATCCTTCTCGGCCGACTATACACTGTCGAAACTGATAACCCTGTCGGCATATTACGACAGGCAGACCAACAAACCGCTGCTTTCATCATCTTCGTATCCTACTACCACACAGGATTTCGGTATAAGCATAAAGGTTTCACTTACGAGGTAGCACGGTAATGCAACGCCAAGTGCCTTTTGCCGTGGCTGTAGATTTGTTGTGCAATATGCCGGTTTCCCGGTTGGATTTATCGGATGAAATAAAAGAAAAATTATTGCGGAAAAAAGCCTTTTTTCGTGCGAAAAAGTGAAAACTAATTTTCAGCGCGTTATACCCACATAGGAGCAAAGAAAAAATACAAGGCACATAATTCAAAATATGTCTGACCTATTTTAAAATATGTCAGACATATTTTTTGCCCCCTGAAAACCCGTTTGAAAAATGTTCCGGAAAGGCGGACAAATTAAGACACGCAGACTCCGTTACTCATAACAGCGAGTTATGTTTTAGAAAGTTATGAACTTGCGGAAGGGTAACCGCGGGCTTTTATCATAATTGCGGGAACGTCTTTGTCGGCTACAATTAAAAGTTGGCGGCGAGTATTAAAAAAGAAGAAATAGGTATGCCGATTTTGGTGAACTAAAGTTAACCAAGAAGGCTGAATTTCAAAATAAATTCTAAAACTCGCGCAGCAGAGAAAATAAAGTTTAAAATGCTGTTTCAACTTTGTGAATTGGCCCTAAATAAACGATAAAAGTGTTTTGCAGTTAGCATGAACTTTTGTACTTTTGGCAAAGAAAACAGCGGAAATACAGTAGTAATTAAATCAATATCTTAAAAACAAAATACATAATGAATACATTAAGCTTACTGTTCATCGGTTCTCTTGGAGCTCCGGAGATTATAATAATAGCACTCGTGGTGCTCCTGCTCTTCGGAGGTAAAAAAATACCCGAACTTATGCGCGGCATAGGAAAGGGTGTAAGAAGTTTTAAAGAAGGTATAAACGGAATAGAAAAAGATATTAAGGACAATACAGACGTCGAGGCCAACGCCAAGAGTGACGTCGAGAAGAACTGATAGTCGGGACTGCCGTTATGACTGCAAAGGCTGAAATGTCGTTTTGGGACCATTTAGAGGCCCTGCGGTGGATGTTGATGAGAGTCTTCATCGTGTTGGCGGTACTGATTGTAGCAGGGTTTGTTTTCATTCCGGATATATTCGACAGTGTTATACTCGCTCCGTGTAACAACGACTTCTTTCTTTACAAGTTTCTTACGAAAGTGGCCAATATGTGCCCTCTCATACCGGGCGAGTTCAATAAACCCATACATGTCGAGATAATAAACATAAAACTCGCGTCCCAGTTCTTTCTGAACATAACGCTGGCGTTCTGGCTCGCATTGCTGGTTACGTTTCCTTATCTTATTTACGAGATTTGGAGGTTCGTTTGCCCGGCGTTGTATGAAAACGAAAAAAAAGGAGTGCGGTGGGCATTCCTGTTCGGTACGATAATGTTTTACGTGGGTTGCGCGATAGGGTATTTCCTCGTGTTCCCGCTTACGTTGAGGTTCCTGTATAATTTCCAGATAAGTGCAACGATAAGCAACCAGTTGTCTTTGGATTCGTATATGAACAACTTCCTGATGCTGATATTCATGATGGGACTGGTATTTGAACTGCCGCTCGTAGCGGTGCTCCTGTCAAAACTCGGCATACTTAACAGAAGTTTCTTCTCAACGTATCGCCGGCACGCCGTTGTGGCGTTCCTTATACTGGCGGCTGTCATAACACCCTCGTCCGACCCGTTTACGCTGACGGTTGTATTTATACCGATATATATATTGTGGGAGATAAGCGCATTCCTCGTGAAGCCTGCCCCAAAGGAGGACAGCACGGATGTGCAGCCGGCATGAGAACAGAAAAATGTTAGTAGAAACAAGATACCATAATACCATTAAACAGATAGTAATATGATAAAAGTAGGGCTTATAGGTTTTGGCAGAATGGGTGAAAAGTATTTAACGCATTTCCAGGAAACAAACCGGTGGGACGTGGCGTATATTTGTGACATTGACCCCGAGGCCAGAAAATATGCAAAGGAAAAATCGCCTAACTCTCAAGTGGTGGATAACGAACAGGTAATATTCGAAGACCCCTCGGTAAAAGCCGTGGCGCTATGCACCCTTGCCAATTTCCGTAAAGAACAGATAGAAAAAGCCGTTCATTATGGCAAACATATCATATCGGAAAAACCAATAGCCGACTCCTTGGAAAAAGAATGGGAGATGGTTCACCTTACAGAATCAGCCAATGTGCTTTCTACTGTAAATTTGTATTTGCGCAATTCGTGGTATCACAAGAAAATGAAACAATATGTGGACGAAGGCGAACTTGGCGAACTGGCCATAATAAGAGTGTGCCACATGACGCCAGGTCTTGCTCCCGGGGAAGGACATGAGTATGAAGGCCCGGCCTTTCACGATTGCGGAATGCATTATGTGGACATTACGCGCTGGTATGCCGGCTCGGAATATAAAACATGGCATGCGCAAGGCGTTCGCATGTGGAGCTACAAGGACCCGTGGTGGATACAATGTCAGGGAACATTCGAGAACGGCGTGGTTTTCGACATAACGCAAGGTTTTGTATATGGCCAGATGTCGAAGGTGCAAACTCACAATTCATATACAGAATTGATAGGTACTAAAGGAATTGTACGCATGCGTCACGACTTCAAAACTGCTGTTGTCGACTTGCACGGAGTTAATCGTACTGAGATAACCGGGCTCCCGCATGGCGGAAAAAACATAGATGTCCTGTCAGAACGTTTTGCCAACAGCATAGAAAATAATAAGTTGGATCCGGAGTTGCCAACTTTCCGCGATTCTGCAATAGCGTCAGAGTACGCATGGAGATTCCTTGAAGATAGCCGACAGCATGACTTGCCCGCCATAGGAACACTACAGACTTTGGAAGAAATACGACAAAGACGCAGAAATTTAACCGAAGGATACGGTTTGTTGAATAAAAAAAACCGTAGGTAGTGTATCGCTTTGCGGAAAAAACGTTATTTTTGAAGCAAATTAACCAATAATAACTAACCTAAAATTCACAATCAAAACAAATTAATCATGTCAGACATTTCGAGAAGACAGTTTCTGAAAACCGGAGCAGCAGCCGTAGCCGGCTTGACTATTGCTCCGAGCTCTATTTTGGGCAAAAGTTTTGGACATGTGTCGCCTACTGACAAACTGAATATAGCAGTTGTCGGAATAGGCGGTATGGGTCATTCTAACATTAATGCCGTGAAAGGGACAGAGAATATCGTGGCATTGTGCGATGTAAACTGGGATTATGCGAAAGGCGTATTCGATGAATTCCCCAAAGCTAAAAGGTATTGGGACTATCGCAAGATGTACGATGAAATGGCAAACGAAATCGACGCTGTAATCATAGCTACTGCTGACCATACGCACGCTATCATTACTGCTGACGCCATGACTATGGGCAAACACGTATTTTGCCAGAAACCTTTGACACACTCCGTTTACGAATCACGTCTGCTTACAAAGTTGGCGGCTTCTACAGGAGTAGCTACACAGATGGGTAACCAAGGTTCTTCGTGGGACGGCACAGCAACCGTTTGCGACTGGATTTGGAACGGCGAAATAGGTGATGTTTACAAGGTAGAGTGTGCTACCGACCGTCCTATTTGGCCGCAAGGACTTAATGCACCCGAGAAGGAAGACAAGATTCCTAAGACTTTGAACTGGGATCTCTTTACCGGTCCTGCAAAGCTCAAACCGTACAACCATATTTATCAGCCTTGGAACTGGCGTGGTTGGTGGGAATACGGAACAGGAGCTCTCGGAGATATGGCTTGCCATATCTTGCACCAGCCTTTCAAAGCTCTGAATCTTAAATATCCTACAAAAGTAGAAGGTTCTTCTACCTTATTGCTCAGCGAATGCGCTCCGCAGGCACAGCATGTGAAGATGATTTTCCCCGCACGCGAAAATATGCCTAAGGTTGCAATGCCCGAAGTTGAAGTTCACTGGTATGACGGCGGTATGATGCCCGACCGTCCGAAAGGCTTCCCGCAGAACAAGCAATTGATGCAAGACGGTGGCGGCCTTACTATTTTCCACGGAACAAAAGACACCCTTATTTGCGGTTGCTACGGTCAGAATCCGTTCCTGCTTTCAGGTCGTAAACCTAATGCTCCTCAAGTATGCCGTCGCGTTAAAGTTTCTCATGAAATGGACTGGGTTCGCGCATGCAAGGAAGATAAGGCAAGTCGCGTAAAATGTAATTCAGATTTCTCTGAGGCAGGACCGTTCAATGAAATGGTAGTAATGGGAGTTTTGGCAATCCGTCTCCAGGCTTTGAATAAGACATTGGAGTGGGACGGCGAGAACATGCGCTTTACCAATATCGGCGAGAACGAAACAATCAAGACCTGCATTAAGGACGGCTTTACGATTCATAACGGTCATCCTACATTCAATAAGACATGGACAGATCCCGTGAATGCACAGCAGTTTGCAAACGAACTTATCAAGCATAATTATCGTGAAGGCTGGAAACTGCCTGCAATGCCTTAATGGTGCAAGCCTAATCATAGAAAGGAGAAGTTAAATAATCATGAATAAAATAATTTATTCTTTGGCTTGTCTTGCTATTGCTGGCTCTGCAGTCTCGTGCAGCGGAGTTAAAGAAACAACGGTACTTGTTTCAAACTCTTTGAATGCACCGCAGATTCAACCTCTTAAATTGTCAGTCGATAAAGGCTATATCGTTCTGTTCGACGGAAAGAACCTTGACGGTTGGCGCGGTTATGGCAAAGACCATTTGCCTAACTGCTGGAATATTGATGAAGGCGCATTGCATTTCTCACGCAGCAACGGTAATGAAGGAGGAGATATTATTTTCGCCCACAAGTTTAAGAACTTTGAGCTTGAACTTGAATGGAAAGTAGCAAAAGGAGCTAATTCCGGTATCTTCTATCTTGGCCAGGAGGTAACAACCACCGACCAGAACGGTAACAAGAATTTAGAGCCTTTGTTCATATCCGCTCCTGAATATCAAGTGCTCGACAATGAAAATCACCCTGACGCAAAATTAGGAAGGGACAACAATCGTAAGTCGGCATCTCTTTATGATATGATACCTGCAAAGCCGCAGAATGCTAATCCTTATGGCCAGTGGAACAAAACTAAAATTGTTGTAAACAACGGCACAATTCAGCATTACCAGAACGACGTAAAAGTTGTAGAATATAAGATGTGGACGCCGGAGTGGACTCAATTGTTGCAAGAAAGCAAGTTTAGCGAAAAGGCATGGCCAAGGGCATTCGAACTGCTGAACAACTGTGGTGGCGATAACCACGAAGGATACATAGGCCTTCAAGACCATGGCGACGATGTATGGTATCGTAATATCAAAGTAAAAGTATTGAAATAAAAAAATAAGTTTATGAAACAAATTTCATTTGCATTTGCAGCCGCATTGATGTTATTTGCTTCGTGCGGAAATAGTGGTAAAAACAATGCAGAAGCAGCTAACGATTCAACTGCAGTGTCCACTGATTCGGCAGCTACCGGTTATAAGGTAGCAGATAAAGCCAAAGTCGATATATCCAAGTTCCCTGATGATAAGGACGGGTACATTGTTTTGTTCGACGGCAAGACACTCAACGGATGGCGTGGCTACGGAATGGACAATCCTCCCAAAAGTTGGGAAGTTCAAGATGGTGCTATCCATTTGAAGGGCTCGGGTACGGGCGAAGCTCATGCAGCAGATGGTGGCGACCTTATTTTCGCTCACAAGTTCCAAAACTTCGAGTTTGAGTGCGAGTACAAGATTTCCAAAGGCGGTAACTCCGGTATTCTCTATTTGGCACAGGAAGTTGTTACCAACGAGAACGGTAAGGAAGTATATTTGCCTATTTGGCAGTCGAGCTCGGAGTATCAGGTTCTCGATAACGAAAACCACATCGATGCAAAACTCGGCAAAGACGGTAATCGTCAGTCGGCTTCTCTCTACGACATGCTTCCCGCAAAGCCCCAGAATGCTAAACCTTATGGCCAGTGGAACAAAGCTAAGATTATGGTATTCAAAGGCACTGTTATTCACGGACAGAATGGCGAGAATGTAGTTGAATATCATCTTTGGACTCCGAAATGGACTGAAATGCTTCAGGCCAGCAAGTTCAAAGAAGGTGGCGAGTTCCCCTACGCTTTCGAACTCCTGAACAACATGGGTGGCGAAAAGCATGAGGGTTACATCGGTTTGCAAGATCACGGCGACGATGTTTGGTATCGTAACATTCGTATCAAGATCTTAGACTAACCGCGTCTTATTCGCACATTAATATAGGCTGCTCCGGTATGAAAACGTCGGTGACGTATAATTCCGGAGCAGTTTTTATTTAACATACAAACAGAAAATACAAAATGAGATACAAAGTTTATTTTTCAGCGTTATTGGCGGCAGTGTTAATGTTTTCAACAAACTGCTATGCCGACAACCTTGCGAAGCCAAAGAAAGAAGTATGTATCCAGCTTTACTCGTTGCGTACAATTCTCGACGGTGTAAACAAAGATGGTAAAGTGTCTGAAAGCTATACCAAGTTGTTGAAAGATTTGGCCGATATGGGTTATACCTCTGTAGAAACCGCAAATTATGACAACGGCAAATTCTATGGACGTACTCCGCAGCAGTTTAAGGAAGATTGCGAAAAGGCCGGCCTCAAGGTGCTTTCTGCCCATACTAACCGCGGCCTGAGCGACCAGGAACTTGCTTCCGGCGATTTTACAGAAGCCATGAAGTGGTGGAAACAGTGTATTGCCGACCATAAAGCTGCCGGAATGGAATATATTGTTTGCCCGTGGATGGGTGTGCCTAAAACTATGAAAGACCTTCTTACACAGTGCAAATACCTTAACGAGATAGGCAAACTGTGCAAGCAGAGTGGAATCAAATTCGGCTACCACAATCACAGCCATGAGTTCCAGAAAGTGGAAGGCAAGACAATGTATGACGTGATGTTGGAAAACACAGACCCTGAATATGTGTTCTTCGAGATGGACGTATTCTGGACTGTTTGGGGACAAAACAGCCCGGTCAACTATTTCAAGAAATATCCCGGCCGTTTCAAAATGTTCCATATAAAGGACTATCGCGAAATAGGACAGAGCGGTATGGTAGGCTACGACGCCATATTCAACAATGCCGACAAGGCCGGAATGGAAAATTTCGTAGTGGAGCTCGAGCAGAGCGAGGCTCCTTCGATAGTTGATGGTGTAAGGATAAGCATTGACTACCTCTTGAATGCCGATTTTGTAAAGTCTTCCTACAGCAAATAAAGTAAACGATTAGTTAAACATTATGAATATGAAAAGCAAATTGTTATTGGCCGGAATCGTGTCGATAGCCGGCGTAGAGTGCGCAATGGCACAGGCTAAGATGACTCCCGAAATGACGGAGTGGTACACTCCCGAAGTACCCGTAGTAACACCCGGAACAGTTATTCAGGGCGGCGGTTTCACAGCGCCTTCGGACGCAATTGTGCTTTTTGACGGGAAAGACCTTTCCAAGTGGGAAAACACACAGGGTGGCCCGGCCGAATGGGTCGTTAAAGACGGAGTTGTAACAGTAGACAAGAGTAAGGGCGACATACGCACCAAAGAAAAGTTCGACAACTTCCAGCTCCACATCGAATGGCGTATTCCCGAAGGAATCCAGGGCGAAAGCCAGTCACGCGGCAACAGTGGCGTGTACCTTCAGGGCATGTACGAAGTGCAGGTGCTCGACAATTACAACAACAAGACTTATGTTGACGGCCAGGCAGGAAGTATCTACAAACAGACAGCACCCCTTGCAAACGCAATGCGCAAACCGGGCGAATGGAATGTATATGATATAATCTACACCGCTCCCGTTTTCAAGGAAGACGGTACATATCGTTCCTATCCGTATGTAACAATATTCCAGAACGGCGTGCTTTTGCAGAACAACACACGTATCAACGGTACAACCGAATACATCGGCCTTCCCCGTGTGGTAAAGCATGGTGCAGGTCCGATACTTTTGCAGAGCCACGGCGACCCCAGTGCGCCCATCAGTTTCCGCAACATCTGGATTCGCAAACTGTAAGAAAACTAAGCATTCTTGCATGTCTGCCTTGGCCGACATGCAGGTAAGGATATTGGAAATTCCGGGCGGCAGGTTCGCAAAGAATTTGTCGCCTGGATTGTTTTTGCCAAATTACCCGGTGCATTAGTTCGAACTATAAGTTTACAACAAATTAATGAGGTTACCGGGCAAGAATCTTCTGTGCACTGCGCCGAGTGTACGGCTTGCAAAACAGACATTCGCGGCAGAGAAAACCCGGACTTGAAAACAGACAAATAAAGCACACGGGAATGTATGCTAATTTTCAGAGGGTTACACATAGGTCTGAGAAAAGAAAAAATTCAAGGCACATATTTTAAAATATGTGCCTTGAATTTTGAAATATGTCCGACCTATTTTGACGCTTCTGCGAAAGTGATGAAAATTTTGCACTATAAAATTGTCTGTATTTGGAGCGTGTTTTCTAAAAGCGTCGACGAACTTCCGGCAAATTATTGCAAGCTCTTTTGTATTACTCTCGACTTTATTTATATTTGAATAATATAGGATTCGGTTCGGTCGGCTGCGGCCGAACCGCAAGGGGCGCAAGCGACGGCAAACTTATAACAACCCATAAAACATTCGTTTTCATTTGTCTCTGCACTCACCTTTCACTATATTTGTAATATGAAACAAAAAGTGGATGAGATATTGCCCGAAGGGTGTGTGTATGTGGACGCGAAGACGGCGACCGATGACCGCGGGGCATTGACTTTCGTGGAAAAGGGCGTGCTGCCGTTCAACGTGGAGCGGATATTTTGGATTACGTCGGTTCCTGTGGGTAAGAGGCGTGGCGGACATGCCCATCGTACTTGTATGGAGGCTGTCTTTGCGGCAAAAGGCTCTTTCGATATAATGATAGACGACGGCAAACGCAGCATTACGACACATATTTCGGAAAAAGGGCAGGGCATAATCGTTCCCGCCGGGGCATGGTGTGAACTGTTTAATTTTACGGCCGACTGTGTTTGCATGGTAGCCGCTTCGCAAAGTTATGATCCTGATGGTTATGCCAAGTCGTATGAAGAATATTTGCGCTTGCGGCGCGAAGGGAAATTCTGATCAACGTATTTCCATGAGGATGTGGTCTTAAAGCTTTCGCAGCGCGGATAAGAAATTTTCAACGTACAAATGATTCAAGTAGCCAGATATGACAAGTCGCAGGAAACGGAATGGAATAGTTTCGTAGGTCGCAGTAAGAATGGGACATTCCTGTTCAACCGCGGCTTTATGGATTATCATGCCGACCGTTTTACCGACGCTTCGCTTGTGTTTCGCGACGCAAAAGGTGACGTATGCGGATTGCTGCCGGCCAATTACGACCAAGGTTCGCAGACGGTGGTTTCGCACGGCGGTTTGACCTATGGCGGGTTGATAATAAGCGGGAAGGTTACGCAGACGTCGGCAAATGCAATGCTTGCTTTGGCTGCCGCGTTTTACGGTAAGGAATACATGGCCCGCAGTCTGATATACAAGCCTGTGCCGTATATATACCACACAATGCCGGCGCAGGAGGACTTGTACGCATTGCATTGCATGGGTGCTACACTGAAATGGCGCGCAGTATCATCGACATTAGTGCCTGCCTGCCATTTACCTTTCAGAAAAGGGCGAAAGGCTTGCATAACAAAGGCGCGGCGTTTGGGGCTTGAGGTAGAACGGGCCGTAGACGGCAATTCGTTGCAGTGCTTTCATGAATTATTGTCGGAATCTCTTGGCCGCAGGCATAATGTAAGTCCTGTGCATTCCTTTTGTGAGATGAGTTTGCTTATGAAGCGTTTTCCGAACAACATACAGCTGTACGTAGCAAAAAAGAATGAGAAATTGTACTCCGGGGCATGGGTTTTTATAACCGACAATGTGGTGCATACGCAGTATCTTGTGAACACCGACGAAGGACGCGGCATGGGTGCAGAAGATATTTTGCTGGATTATCTGATAAACCATGAATTTGTTGAAAAACAGTATTTCGACTTCGGTATTTCTACCGAGAAAAATGGCACTTATCTTAACGAAAACCTGATAAGCATGAAAGAAGGCTTCGGGGCACGGTCGGTTTGCTACGATACTTACGAGTTGTCATTGGTCGAGATGGCACGAAACGGTTGGAATCCTTCGGAGATACATAACAGTAATAAATGAAGAGATGATAGAGTATTTGAAACTTTACGATATAAGCAACCTTTATCAACCTCAGCTTTCCGAAGCTGTAGAGAGGGTGGTTAGGTCGGGAATATACCTTTACGGCAATGAGACCCGGCAGTTCGAGAAAGAGTTTGCCGAATATTGCGGTGCGCAATACTGCTACGCAACTGCAAACGGGCTCGACGCGCTCACCGTTATACTGTTGTCTTACAAACATCTTTACGATTGGCAGGACGGTGACGAGGTTATAGTATCGGCGCATACATTTGTTGCCACGCTGCTGGCTATAATGAGGGCAGGAATGCAACCAATAGTGTGCGACGCCACGTTAGACGATTACCTTATTGATGTGAATAAGATTGAATCGTTGATAACTTCGCGCACCAGGGCTATAATGCCGGTCCACTTGTATGGTGCTGTTTGCGACATGGAGGCCATACGTGCCGTTGCAACGGCTCATAAATTCAAAGTGGTGGAGGACGCGGCGCAGGCACATGGTGGCGTAGGGCGCAATGGCGCAAAGGCAGGTGCGTTGGGCGACGCGGCGGCTTTCAGCTTTTATCCGGGTAAGAATCTCGGCGCCCTCAGCGACGCTGGTGCGGTAGTTACAAACGACGAAGAACTGATAAAAACAGTACGAATTATATCAAATTACGGAGCGCAGGAAAAATACCGCCATGTTCTGCCGGGAATAAACAGCCGTATCGATGAAATACAGGCCGCTGTTCTTAGGGTAAAGCTCCCTTATTTGGAAAAGGTGATAGCACGTCGTAGAGAAATAGCCGCAATGTACAACCAAGGTATATGCAATCCTTGCGTAATCAAGCCTTACAATGGTGAGACGGGGAACAGTGTCTTTCATGTATATCCGGCTTTATGTGGAGAACGCGACCGGCTTATGCAATATTTGTTGAGTAACGGCGTTAAAACGTTAATTCATTATCCACAAGCACCGTGCAACCAATTGGCTTTGCAGAGTTGTTTGAAAGGCCAGGCATCGCCCGTGGCCGAGCGTATTTGTGACATGGAACTCAGCCTGCCTATAAATTCAGCTCTTAAGAATGAAGAAATAAATACTATAATCGAACTGATAAATCAATTTAGATGATAACCGTAAATATTCTGATATGCACAATAAACAAGGGTGTAGTGCGTATTTTGGATAATCTTCCCGAACCACGAGAGGGAGTCAGCTATATCGTGGCGTATCAGTACACGGACGAGCGATATTGGGAACTTATTCCCGAGCAGCTTACGGCCCGAAAGGATGTAATGTTGGCAAAGCACAAAGGTGTAGGTCTTTCGGCAAACAGAAATTTTGCGCTTCGCCTGGCAACGGCCGATGTCGTTGTATTTGCAGATGACGACGCGCGGTTTTCAAATGAAGGATTGGATGTAATACAAAAGACTTTCGAAGAACATCCTGAATTGGACGTCGCGTTTTTCCAGGCTTCCACTTATACGGGCCGCCCACTCAAAGACTATCCGCAAAAACCGTACAATTACGGTGATTTGCCGAAAGACATGCAGATTTCCGCTCTTGAAAAGGCTTGCCGTCGCACCAGCATACAGGGCAGGCTGCAATATGATGAGCGCTTTGGCTTAGGAACTAAGATGTTCGCTTGTGGAGAGGAACAGATTTGGCTTACCGACGCAGAACGTTTGGGATTGCAGATGAAATATTTCCCTATAAAAATAGTGGAAACCTCCACTATGCTGAAGCAGCTTATGGTGTATGTGGATCCATGCGTGCAACGCGCGTATGGAGCAATAAGTTATTACCGCTATGGAGGCAGAGCGCGGTGGATGTGTCTTAAATATGCGTTGAGAGCCTCGCGTCAGGGCAAGGCACACTTCCTTTCCATGTTAAGGTATATGTACGAAGGGATTCATTTAATAAAGAAACCCCACAAGCAATGACGATAGATGTGTTGATATGCACCTGCGGAAGTGGAATTCTCAAGGTCAGTAATGTCCTTACCCGCTCGCGCGAAGATGTAAGGTATATCGTCTCGTTCCAGTATGACTATGAAGCGGAGCTTAACCTTATTCCCGACGATTTGTTAAGTCGTAAGGATGTTGATGTGGTTAAGTCAAAAAGCCACGGGCTTTCGGTAAACCGTAATAACGCTTTGCGCTCGAGTAAAGGCGACATAATTCTTTTTGCTGACGATGACAACCGCTATACGTGGGGTGATTTCGACCGTATATTGTATGTTTTTGACGAAAGGCCGGATGTAGATATAGTTTGTTTCCGTTCTGCCGGTTACGATGGGGTATTCTGTAGGGATTTTCCGAAGGAGTCTTTCAACTTGAACCGTATGCCGCATGGATATTATGTACGCTCATGCGAAATAGCCATGCGACGTAGGAATGATTATCCTGAATTTGACGAGCATTTCGGCTTGGGTTCCGAGTATTTGGCTTGTGGTGAGGAAGAGGTCTTTATCCATGACGCCCTTAAACAAGGCTTTTGTATTTTCTATTATCCCCTTACGATAGTAAGGACCGATAGCGATACCACAGGGTCGCAATTCAATAAACTTGCTGCTGTACGACGTTCAAAAGGTGCAGTATTGGCTACAATACATGGCGCAGCCGTAGCTTATCTGCACGTCATTAAATACGCCGCGTTCCATGTGCATGGTATGTCAAGGCTTGAAGCACTAAAAGATATGTGCAAGGGTATAGCTTACACTAAAAAGATAGGTAGGTGTTAGTATCTGTTATAATACCGGTGTACAACCGTGAGAGTTATATAAGCGAAACGTTACTGACGATAAAGAATCAAACGTTTCGCCCTTTGGAACTAATAATTGTAGATAACTGTTCCAATGACTCCACACTTGATATATGTCGCGATTTTGCAGTAAAAGAGAGTTGCAATGGTTTTTCAGTAAAGGTAGTTCAGGAAAAACGTCCCGGAGCTTCGGCGTGCCGAAATACCGGTGCACGCGCCGCAACGGGCGAGTGGCTCAGCTTTTTTGACTCCGATGACTTGATGAGCGCCGATTTCATTGCCGACGCTATGAAGTCTGTTTCTGTCGAAACGCAACTCGTGGCAGGAGCTACCAATATGGAAATCAGTGGAAAATTCCGCCGCCGGGTTTTCAGATATAGTAACAAGGTGGAAGAACAGATACTTACAGGCGAACTCTCCACGCAATCTTTCATTATACGTGCTGATTTTTTCGGCTTGACAGGAGGATGGAATGAGAATCTTCTGCGTTGGAATGACTGGGAATTGGGAGTAAGGATACTCTTAATGCGTCCCGTAGTGGCATGGCTTAGAGATAAGTCATACCATGTAGTGCGGGCGCACAGTGACAGTATTACAGGCAACAGCTTTTCTGCTTCGTTTGACGCATTGATGAAGGCTTGCCGGGCAGTGGAACAGGATTTGCAGCATTCTGCAGCTGTTTCGCGAGCAGCTGCAAAGGCTTTGGCTTACCGCGTTTACATGCTTGCAGGAATTTTTAGTCGCGAAAGAACACCACATTCAGCCGTTCAGGCAAAGGAATATGCCGATTCACTGGCATTTAACGGGGTATGCCGGTGGACGGGGCAAATGCTCATGCGTTATGTAGCACGTGGCGGCAGGGGAGCATGGATTGCGGCACGTGCGTTGTCAGCATGGTAGGTTTGCCTGTATAGTGCAAGCTGAATGTAAGGACAAGCGTATATTTTAGCTTATTTACCTATAATCCGATAATGTCCGGAAGGTAAAAGAATCTCTTTTTTTGCTTCCGATTCTGTTCCATTAATTGAAAGCGAATCCACTTTGATGGGAAATGTAATTGTAGCATGGCTACCAACAGGTATATTTACTTCTAAAGTGCATGAAGATGTTTCTTTCTCCCAACGCACACTCAACGGGCCATAAGGTGTATCCTTAGAAACCTTTGCCCATGAAACCTTTTCCGGAATTTGAGGACGTATGAAGAAATGTTTATATCCGGGTTGCTTTTCATCAGGCACAATACCTCCGAGAGCCTGATAAAACCAAGAACCGATTCCGTTATAGCAGTTATGTATATGGCTTCGTTCTCCGTTCCAGTGTTCCCATGTCGTGGTCGCTCCGTTGTCTATCATATACAGATATCCCGGGTAATCACGTTTTTTTAGCATATTGTACATGAAATCAACTTCATGATTCCGTGTTGCCCATTCGGTAATTACAGGAATGCCCACCAAGCCTGCAGATAAGTGTCCTTTAAAACGTTCTTCTGTTACTTGATATAATGTCTTTTCGACCTCTGGAATCAAATCTTCCGGAGTAGCCCCGCATAACATAGGATATACCAAATCGATTTGCGTACCGGAAGAATAGCTTTTGTGCTCCGGGTCATAGAATGTATCTTGTATCCGTTTTATAAGCTCTCGGTAGCATTGCCCGTAATGAGACTTATCTGCTTCCTTTCCTAATACTTGGGCTATCTTTTCCATCGTTTGGTAACAAATAGCGATGTAGCAATTGTTTACCACATCTATGGATGACTGGATAGTCTGGTCTATTCCGGTAGGAGTTGCCCAATCTCCCAAATACCAATTGCGATAAGTCTGGTCCGGCCATTTCTTCAATAATCCATTGGGTGAGTGTATTTCCACATACTCTAGCCACCGTTGCATATAAGGATAATAACGCTCCAATAAGCGGCTGTCTCCATAATTAACATACGTTTGCCAAGAAGCTGTTATGATAAATCCGCACCAATACGGGCCCCCTCCGGCGGCAAACGGATTGGGAGCCGTATGGGGCATATCCCCGTCTTCACGCATACAATCGCCCCATGCCTGCATCCAATTCATATACGTAGGTGCCAAATTAAACAAGGTTTGCCCGGTTAGTGTAGACGCATTCCCGTCTCCACCGTATCCCAATCGTTCAACGTGCGGGCAATCCACCATATCCCCGCCAATCATCAGGCATTCCAAGGTGTAATGTATCATGTCGTGAATAGCATTCAAGTCATTATCCGAGCAAGAGAATGTAGATTTCCCTGAATAATCGGTATGAATCAGGCATGCTGTAACGTCCGATAATGCCGGAGCCTCTTTAAGGTTAGATATTTTCAGGTAACGGTAGGCATGATAATTGAACTTATTACAAAAGGTCTCGTTTTCTTTCTCGGAAGCGTAATAATAGTCCTCATAAATGCCATCGCGGAATTGACCTTTTTCATCCAGGAAATCGCAATAACTGATTCGTATGCGCTGTCCTGCTTGTAACTGGGGAAAATTAATCTTCGTCCATCCGGTGAAATTCTTTCCCATGTCGAATATCCAGGCCGTATCCCCGGAGGCCATAACCGTTTTGGGATGCCATTCTTCTTGAATTTGGTTCATCTCAACCATTTGAGGCGTAACCTTGTGTTCCGGGATGTTAACAGTCCTGACTTTTCCCCAATCCGCTTGGTTTAGTGATTCAGTAGTCATATCAGTCAGGAGTTGGGAAGCGTCTATGATTTCTCCTCCCAATTGGTGTATTCTCCATGTGGATTGATAACCACTTTCCCTGGCTCTCCAATAAGAGTCCGTAATTAGCATGGTAGAACTATTTCCTTCTTTGATTTCTTCCATTTGTGCTTTAAAGAAAGGGCCTCCTTTTACTACGCCGGGCAATCCGTCATGATACCAACCTTGTCCGAGCCAAACAACCAAGTCGTTCTCGCCATCTCGTAGTAAGCCGGTTACATCATAAGTGACTGTTAAAGAACGCTTGTCGTATTGTGAAACCGCAGGAGTCAATACCGCGTTGCTTATTTTTTCGCCATTCAGGTAAGCCTCATGGTATCCCAAGGAGTTGACATGCAGCAGCACTTTCTCTTCGGAGCGTTTCCAAAGAAAAGTCTTTCTGAACTGTGGAGATTTAGGCTCGTCTCCCGTAGGTTCAATTCCGATATATTGCGCTTTCCAGTCTTTCGGCTTCAACAGCCCTATAGCGAAACAAGCCGGCTTACTCCAATCCGTCGCTTTACCCTCTTTGTCCCAGACACGCACTTTCCAATAAGCCATATCCTTGGAAGTTAACGGCTTTCCTTGATAAAGAAGCCCTGTTGATTGTTTCGAAACAATTTTCCCCGAATTCCACAAGTCTGCTTTCCTTTCCGATAATAATTTCTCTGAAGAGGCAACTAAAACCTGGTAGGCGTGTTGTTCCTCTCCCTGTTCATTGGAGGTAAGAATCCAACTTAAGTGTGGTGATGTATTATCTATACCTAAAGGGTTAACCAATGATTCGCACCGTAATTCTCCTACTTGCAACGCAGACGTTGAATTACACGAGACTAAAAGGGCGGTGCAAAACAGATAAAAAAGGTTTCCCAAAAACGACTTTTTCATGTTATTTTCTCTGATTTGATTTTTTCAAAAAAACTTTACCCGGTCCAAGCAGCCCGGTACATGTAAATGCTTTTAAGCAATAGTGGCTTCAAATTTAATAAGATTTATTAGTATTATCTTGTTTCCTTGGGTTAATTTAATATTACAGACCGAGCGGTGTGCGGGACGTAAACGGAGGTGCGGAAACGCGGCGTCGAAGCGGACAAATCCCAAGGCTGGGAATGAAAACTGTGTTACAGTTTTTTACGCCCACGTGGGAACAAAGAAAAAATATGTCTGACATATTTTGAAATATGTCAGACATATTTTAAAATACAAGGCACATATTTTTCACCACATAAAACAAGGGGCAAAAACTAAGGCTTAAAATGCGGACAAAATCGGATGTGCCGGCATGGTCAGTCCAACTGAAGCGCCGGATCGTTTTTGGCTTTTATTTTTGCGTCTATGCGTTGCAGCCAGAAGTTGACGTATTGCTGCGCCACCTTGTCGGCGTCGTGGTATTTGTGTATATACTCTACGCTTTGCCGCGAAAGCTCGGGAATGCGTTCGCTGTGTATCACGAGGTTCTTCAGTTCGTTGTACACGCTTTCTTCGTTTGGCAGCACGTTTATTATCGGTCTCAGTTCTTTTTCGCCGAGTATCTCGTAGTTTTCTTCCTCGCCGCCACCAACTACCACAAGTCCTTTTGCCATGGCCACAAGGGCGTTCATAGCCGGAGTGTAGGAATAAAGCTGGTCGAGTATAACATCGCTGGAATTCATGAGGTTTTGGTACTTTTCGAACGGCACTGATTCTACCTTTATCATTTCGGCTTTTTCGGGATATTCGCCAACAACACGTTCAAGTGCGCGCAGCATTATGTCTGTGCCTTTGTATTGGCTGCGGCTTTTCTGTATTCCTATAAAGAAACGTACACGCTCGTGCGGCGTGGCTGTCTTGGGCGTTACTGTGCTTAGGTCTATTGGGAAGGGTATGAATTTCAGCTTGCTTTCAAAATATGGCTTGTAGGACGCATAGTATTCATACAGGCCGGCAATAATACCGTCACAATTTTGTGCAATGCGGCAATTCAGCATGCCTTTTACTCCGCTTCCCCATTCCTTTATCCATATGTCGTTTTCGCCGTCGTGACGTATTTGGTTGCCGAAGTTGAAGTCGCTGTATCGGAACGTCTTGCAGTCGCAACCGGCATGAACCCAGAAGTGATCCATTCCGAATGCTCCGAGGAACATGGATTTGTTGCGCTTGCGCAGCAAGTTGTATATAGGATTTATTCGTTCAGCTTTCAGCGGAAGGAATATGGGGTTTATTATCTGTACGACATCGTAGTCTTTGAGCTTGGGCAGCACTTTCATGAGCCTTCCCACGAATGCCGTGGTGCCGCGTACTCCCAAGTCGTAGCGTCGCACGTCGATGTCGCGGTGGTAGTTTTTCCAGTTGTCGCCGTCGGAAACTACGGTCACTGTGTGCCCTAACCGCCTCAGCCCGCAGGCCAATGCCCAGTGCACGTTGCTGAACTCGCCTAATAGTAGAATTTTCATGTTGTCGGTTTTGTTTGTTGCCTGCCGCCTTTCGGCTACGGCAGCCTGTTGCCCGAGTGCCTGCCTGTTTCTTGCGGCCCGGCCTGTTCCTTTATGTATTGTTCCATTTCGGCGGCATGGCGCCTGAATGTATATTGTCCTTTCCTCATGGTGCTATTTCCGAAGTTTATGGCGTGGTTCGGGCATGAGTTGTAAAAGTTCAGACACACCTCGCAGTTACCGTTCCATGTGGGAAGTCCGTCCGAAAGTATGACGTTGCCAACGGGGCATGCCTTTTGGCAAATGCCACATCCGGTGCATTTGCTGTTTACATTGAAAGGCTTGTCTTTTACGAGGAATTTATAAAAAAGGTTTCCCAGCACGTATGTCTTTGTACGCGGCAAGGCTCCTTCGAAAACTTCGGTGCGTTTGCGCCGGGCGTTTATGTCGGCCGCAATCTGGTATATCCTTTTGGCAGCGTTGCGGTATTTTTTTCTCCTTAGTTCGTCTTTGTCTACTTCAAAGCCCGGCAGGCACACATATACGTCGGGCATTATTACCGAGTAGGCACTGTCTATTCCTATTCCCCGCAGCAGCATGAGGCGGCGCAGTATTTTCAAGGTTTTCCCGCAGTCAGTGCCGCATGTCAGTATCGCGTAAACAAAGCGTCCGCTTGCGGCGGCGCGGTTTAGTGTGTTGCAGAAACGCCTTACTATCTTGGGCGGCTGCCACCCGTATACGGGAAAAACAATTCCGAGGAAAGCACTGTTTTCGTCTGTGGGAATGGGTTCTTTTTCCGACATGCTGCATACGCAGTCGTTTGTAAGTGCGGCGATTTCCTGTGCAATGAATCTGCTGTTGCCCGTTCCGGAAAAATAGTATATCATTTTTTAGTGGTGAATTACCTTAGTTGTTTCTTGAATACAAAACAATCGGCGAACACTTTTTCCGCTTCGTCTGTAGGCCTGTCGAAAATACCATATATTGCACTTCCGCTGCCGCTCATCGACGCATATATCGCCCCCATGTCGTATATTGTTTGCTTAATGGCTTTTAATTCGGGATATAACTTGAATACGGTTGTTTCGAAGTCGTTTCTTATCGTAGAGTGCCAATTTGTGATGTCGCCTTCCACGCATTTTCGCAAATCATAATCCGGCGTTTTTGGTGATATGCCCGAGTAGGCTTCGCGTGTGCTTACGCTTATTGACGGTTTTACCAATAGGAAGAATTTTCCGCTCAGTCTTACGGATATGTTGGAGAAAACATCGCCAATGCCTTCGGCAAAAACAGGCTTCTTTCGTATGAAAAACGCGCAATCGGCTCCATAGCGTGATATGCGTCTTTCCATCTCGTCTTCTTTCATTCCGAGGCAGAACATTTCATTCATGGCCTTCATCATCTCGGCGGCATCACTGCTGCCTCCTCCCAGTCCTGCGCCAATGGGTATCTTTTTGTACAGGTAGATTGAGAGCCGGGGAAGATTGTATTCGCGGCGCAAATCGGAGTATACCAGATATACAAGATTGTGCAAGGGGTCTTCGCCCTTAGGCATACCGATTATCTGTATGTCTTCCTTTTCGTTTCCGTGTAGTTCCTTTATTTCCAATACGTCTGTTAATGGAATGGGGTAGAATACCGTTTCAAGGTTGTGGTATCCGTCGGGGCGTTTGCCGGTTACGTTGAGCCCTATGTTTATTTTTGCACAAGGAAGCGAAAGCATTGCGAAATTAGTTTTATGCTGTAAAGGTAAGCATATTTTATAGCAAAAAGCCACCTGCAGGCGGTATAAGCGGAGTAAAATTGATATTTTTGCAGCCTGTTAACTAAAATCAAGATAAAATAACCTAATATGGAAAGGGACAGTATAGATTTGGGAACTGTAAAGGTGTCGCGGTTGTTCAGAAAGTATTTTATCCCGACACTTATAGGCATGCTGAACATTGCGGTGGCAACGACCGTGGAAGGTGTGTTTGTAGGCCATAAATTGGGAAACGACGGAATAGCGGCTGTAAACCTTGTAATACCTTTGATGTTGCTGTTTACCGGAATAGGGCTTATGCTGGGCATAGGCTGCTCGGTGGTTGCGTCGATACATTTGGCCAAAGGCAATGTCAAAGCGGCACGCATAAACGTAACACAGGCATTTATCGCAGGCAGTTTGATAGTAATTCTTCCGTCGCTGCTTATGCTGATATTCCCGCGTCAGACGGCTTTGATTTTAGGCTCGTCGGAGTCATTAATGCCCATGACGGTAGATTACCTGGTATGGCTGTTGCCCGGTTTCCTGTTCAATATGTGGATTGACATAGGTTTGTTTGTAATAAGGCTCGACGGTTCGCCGCGCGTGGCTATGTTCAGCAGTGTGGTGGCCGGCGCTTTGTGCGTGTTGATGGAATGGCTGTTCATCTTTGTGTTCGAATGGGGTATAGTGGGTGCGGCTGTCGGCGCGGCATTGTCCATGTTCGTCGGTGCGGCTATAGTAGCCGGGTATCTTGTATTTAAAGTGAAGGTACTGAAGTTTTACAGATTGAAATGGTCGCGGAAAAGTTTACGTATTTCCATGCGTAACATAGGATACCAGAGCCGTATAGGTTCGTCGGCCTTACTTGGCGAGGCAACTATGGTTGTTTTCATGTTTGTGGGCAACCATGTTTTCATGAGCTATTTAGGCGATGACGGAGTAGGGGCTTTCGGCATTGCATGCTATTATATGCCGTTTGTCTTCATGATAGGCAATGCCATAGCCCAGTCTGTTCAGCCTATTATAAGCTACAACTACGGTGCTGGAAATACCGATAGAGTAAATGAGGCTTTCCGCCTTTCAGTGAAGACCGCCATTATATGCGGCGTAGCGTCAACGGTTGCGTTCGTCTGGTTTCCGGCAGCGTTGGTGGCGTTGTTTGTAGATGTTTCCATTCCTGCCGCCGGAATAGCGATTGACGGTTTTCCTTATATAGGGGCAGGCTTTGTGTGTTATGTAACCAATTTGGCCGTGATAGGGTATTACCAAAGCGTAGAGAGGTTGACTCCTGCTACTGTTTTTGCCGTTCTCAGAGGATTTGCCATACTTGTGCCGGCGTTTTTGATTATGCCCGCCGTATTGGGCACTAATGGAATGTGGCTGGCAATGCCGTTTTCCGAGATAGTTACGTTTGCGGCGATAGTTGTGTTCTTAGTGTATGAACGGCGCAAGGCTTGCACGCGGAGTATGCCCCGCTGAATCGTCTGCCCGCTGCGTGGAAGGAACTATAAAGCCGGATTATGTGCTGTGGTAACGGAAATACGTGTTTTTTGTCTGCGTTGTTTTTACACGTTTTTTTATAGGGCAAAAAATAGGTCGGACATATTTCAAAATACAAGGCACATATTTTAAAATATGTGCCTTGTATTTTTTCTTTTCTCCTACGTGTGTGTAACTACCTGAAAATGAGACACCATTTCGGAGTGCTCTTTTTGTCTGTTTTCCGTGCCCGGTTTCCGCTGCTGCGGATGTCTGTTTTATACTCCGCACATGCAGCCAATCACTTGCACCGACCAAGGTGGCTAACGGAATAACCCGTCACGCAAGATTTGCCGCCCATTACTTTGCTATGAACTTGCGGCCTTTGCTTACGTACACGTTGCCCGGTATGGTCTTCAGCACACGCTGTCCCGAAAGGTCGTAAACC
>URSZ01000011.1 GCA_900550635.1 uncultured Prevotella sp.
CCGTGTGACTGTTGAAATGAGTCCTTATGATTTAACAAAAGGGCGCATAGTGTTAAGATATAAATAAAAGCTACAGATATATGAAAACAAGAGTATCGTTAAAGAAACGTACACCCGATTGTAAAATCGTTCGCCGCAAAGGACGCTTGTATGTAATAAATAAAAAGAACCCCAAGTATAAAATGCGCCAGGGTTAGTATAATAAGTCAATAAAGCATAAATATATATGGCAATAAGAATTGTTGGTGTAGATTTACCTCAGAACAAACGGGGTGAAATAGCCTTGACCTATGTATACGGTATAGGTCGCAGTAGTTCGGCTAAGATTTTGGAAAAGGCCGGTGTCGATAAAGACATTAAAGTAAAGGATTGGACCGACGATCAAGCTGCCAAGATACGCCAAATCATTACTTCTGAATATAAGGTAGAGGGTGATTTGCGTTCGGAAGTACAGCTTAACATCAAGCGTTTGATGGACATCGGTTGCTATCGTGGCGTTCGCCATCGCAATGGCTTGCCTGTGCGTGGTCAAAGCACAAAGAACAATGCCCGCACCCGTAAGGGAAAGAAGAAAACTGTTGCAAACAAGAAAAAAGCTACTAAATAATAAATAAGATATGGCGAAGAAAACAGTTACAGTAAAGAAGAAAACTGTTAAGGTAGATGCTATGGGGCAGCTCCATGTTCATAGCTCTTTCAATAACATAATAGTTTCTTTGGCCAACAGCGAAGGCCAGGTTATATCTTGGTCGTCGGCAGGCAAGATGGGCTTCCGCGGCTCTAAGAAAAACACTCCTTATGCTGCTCAGATGGCTGCAGAAGATTGTGCAAAAGTAGCATTCGATCTTGGTCTCCGTAAGGTAAAGGCGTATGTAAAAGGCCCCGGAAACGGCCGTGAGGCTGCAATCCGTGCTATCCATGGTGCAGGAATCGAAGTTAGCGAGATTGTCGACGTTACTCCGTTGCCCCACAACGGTTGCCGTCCTCCTAAGAGAAGAAGAGTATAATTTTAATTGTAAAGCATTAGTAAAATGGCTAGATATATAGGTCCGAAATCTCGAATAGCCCGCCGTTTTGGTGAGCCTATCTTTGGTCCAGACAAAGTATTGTCGAAAAAGAGTTATGCTCCCGGTCAGCATGGTAATTCCCGTCGTCGCAAGACGTCTGAGTACGGAACCATGTTGGCTGAAAAGCAAAAAGCGAAGTACACATACGGAGTTCTGGAAAGACAGTTCCGTAATTTGTTTGAAGCTGCTGCGCGTTCCAACGGAATTACCGGTGAAGTGCTTCTGCAAAGTTTAGAATCTCGCCTTGATAATATCGTTTATCGTTTAGGTATCGCTCCCACACGTGCTGCTGCTCGCCAGCTGGTAAGCCACAAGCATATCACTGTCGACGGCCGTGTTGTAAACATACCTTCATATTCTGTAAAGCCCGGCCAGATAATAGCAGTTCGCGAAAAATCCAAATCGCTTGAAGTAATTGCTGATTCTTTGGCTGGTTTCAACCACAGCAAATATCCGTGGTTGGAATGGGATGAGAGCTCAAAGGCCGGCAAGTTGCTGAACTGCCCCGAACGCTCTGAAATTCCCGAGAATATTAAGGAGCAGTTGATAGTTGAGTTGTACTCTAAATAATAAATGAATTTATGGCGATATTAGCATTTCAAAAACCTGATAAAGTAATAATGTTGGAAGAGAGCCCAACGTTCGGAAAGTTCGAGTTCCGTCCGTTGGAGCCGGGCTTCGGCATCACTGTGGGCAACGCTTTGCGCCGCATTCTCCTCTCGTCTTTGGAAGGCTTCGCAATCAACACCATTCATATCGAGGGCGTTGAGCACGAATTTTCATCCGTGCCCGGAGTTCGTGAAGACGTAACCAACATTATTTTGAATTTGAAGCAAGTGCGCTTCAAACGAGTAGTTAAAGATTTCGAAAACGAAAAGGTTTCCATCACGGTCGAGAACACGTCAGAGTTCAAGGCAGGTGATATAGGAAATTATCTTAGTGGATTTGAAGTGTTAAATCCCGACTTGGTGATTTGCCATTTAGATTCCAAAGCTTCGATGAAAATCGACATAACAATCAACAAGGGCCGTGGCTATGTACCTGCCGACGAGAACCGCCAGTACTGCAACGCCGTTAATGTTTTGCCGATCGATTCGATATACACTCCTATCCGTAATGTAAAATACGCCGTTGAGAATTTCCGTGTCGAGCAGAAAACCGACTACGAGAAGTTGCTCATCGAAGTATCCACGGATGGTTCCATACAGCCGAAGGAAGCGCTTAAGGAAGCAGCCAAAATACTGATTCAGCATTTCATGTTGTTCTCAGACGACAAGATCATTATCGATAATGGCAACATAGGTAATGAAGGCGAAGAGTTCGACGAGGAAATATTGCACATGCGCCAGCTGCTGAAGAAAAAGCTTGTGGACATGAACCTCTCGGTGCGTGCCCTCAACTGCCTCAAGGCAGCCAACGTCGAAACCCTTGGCGACCTCGTGCAGTACAACAAGAACGAGCTTCTTAAGTTCCGCAACTTCGGAAAGAAATCGCTCAACGAGCTTGATGATTTGCTCGCGAGTCTGAATCTATCGTTTGGAACCGACATTTCCAAGTATAAATTAGACAAAGATTAAAAGAAACAATGAGACACAATAGAAAATTCAACCACCTGAGTCGTACTGCAGCTCACCGTCACGCCATGCTCTCTAACATGGCAGTGTCGCTGTTAATGCACAAAAGAATCACTACGACCGTTGCGAAAGCCAAGGCTTTGAAGAAATATGTAGAGCCCCTTATTACGCGCTCAAAGGAAGACACAACCAACTCCCGCCGCGTAGTGTTCAGCTACCTGCAGGACAAGGCTGCAGTTACCGAGCTTTTCAAGAATATTTCGGTTAAGGTTGGCGACCGTCCCGGTGGTTATACCCGTATTATCAAGACGGGCATACGTCAGAACGACGCAGCAGCAATGTGCTTCATAGAACTTGTTGACTATGATGACAACATGGCTAAGACAACGAAGAAGGCAACACGCACCCGCCGTTCGCGCAAGAAGTCTTCTGCGCCTGCAGCTGCTCCCGTAGCAGACGAGGCTAAGGCAGCAGAAGCTCCCGTTGCAGAAGAAGCTCCCGCAGCCGAGGAAGCAAAGGCCGTTGAAGAAACTCCCGCCGCTCCTGCTGAGGAAGAAAAGAAATCCGCTGAGTAATCTCAACAATTATTGCTATAAAAAAGGCTGTGCCATAGGGGCACGGCCTTTTTTGTTGCCTGCATTGACCGGTGCGCGGGGCTTTATTTTTCTACAAGGCGCACTTTGTCGTTGGAGTCTCCGCCCCAATAAGCCATTGGTGCGAATTGTTCGGACAGCTTGTTGTAGTTCGCCTTCGTTACGCGCGCCTTTTTCAGCGCTGCCAGCCGTTGCTGCATGTCTTCCTTGTTGTCGGCAAACACGAAATTCCAAAAGCGCCTGTTTTCGTTGGCGTAGTCCTCGTCATCGAAGCACGGGTACGCCATAGAGTCCTCGCCCACGTAAACGCCGTTTTTCGCTTTGCTGCTCACGGCGTGCTTAATCACGTCGTTTATACCGTTGAATGTAGCTCCGAGCACTGCTATTTTCCCGTTCTGGTCGATTGTTTTCATTGTTCCTGTCGTGTTGGCGGTAATTATTCCGTTGTGCGGACTGCCGTTCCAACGGCCGGTCCGTCCGCCCGCGCGATTCATATAATGCGCCGCGTGGCTTGTTTGTATAACATCCGGAACGGCAAAATTATTGTGTGCGCCTTGCACCATGTCGGTATCGCTACGAAAACGGTGCGGCCTGCAAGTAAGGCATAAACAGTAAAAAGGTATGGAGGTATTATCTTATCCGCAATTCAGGCCTTCGCACCGCCTCAGCATGGATAAAACAATAGCCCCACACCTTAGTTTATGGTTGGCCGCCATATTTCCGGCGGGTATTAGTCAACCGGTGCAGATACCATTGCAAACCTTACCTTCATGCTGGCGTTTCAAAGTTGCGAAGTTTGAATTGCGAAGATAAAATTTCAATAAACACCTGTTACTCCGTGTCATAGTCGCAACATCATGCACCTGCGCACGGGTTCACATGGCAAAGATATGAAAAAATGTCATTGAAATATAAGGTTGCGCACATTATTTTTAATCAATTTTTTTCGTTTTGTCTGTAGCGGCATACAATCGGCCGCGGGCAGCGTCCCGGCGGCCGTGCCGTCCGTTATTTTCCGGCTCGCTCCCCGCTGGCTTAAAACAGACATACGCGGCAGCAAAACCGGTGTCGAAAAACGGCGTTTTCCGGTGCGGAAAATTGAAAACTGATTTTCAGCGCGTAAACCCCACGTGGGAGCAAAGAAAAAATATGTGCCTTGTATTTTAAAATATGTGCCTTGTATTTTAAAATATCTCAGACCTTTTTTTTGCCCCCTGAAAACCCGTTCGAAAACCGGGGTAAAAATGCAGACAAACAAGACAGGCGAAACTTGCACCTTGCTTCCGTCGCTTTTTGCAGCCGTTCTTTCGGGCTGTGGATGACGACGCGGCTTGGAAATGCCCGAAAGCCGCGCCACCAGCCGGCTAAACGCAATCCCTGCATTGCAAAAATCGGCCTCCTGTGCAAAAAAATAACATCTTCTTATCGTAAAATTAACTTGCGTTTAAAGCAATGTTAACAATAAAATATAATGTCGTTTTGGATAATGTATGAAATAAATGTGTAAATTTGTCGCGTATATTCCCGTAAGTGGAGATAGCAAAACATGAAAAACAACTAACCAATCAAACATTATTAATCTAATTAAACACAATGAAGTATGAAGAAGATTAAATCTCTTTTTCTTGCATTGCTGGCTATGATGTTGGCAGTGCCAAGCCTTCATGCCCAGGGCAACTACATCATCGGCGCACCCGTTGCGCTCGAGGATGAGCTCGACGGCCTGGAGGTCGTGTTCGAGGGTTATTCCGACAACTCAAACCTCGGAGGATACCTCGGGAATCTCAAGGATCACAACGATCCGGACGTGAATTTCATACCCACGCTTACGCGCTTTGAGGGTGAAATACCCGAAAGCATAGTGTGGATAATCGAAGAGCTCGACTCCGTTAGCACGCGTGAGGACTGTGCGGGCTACAAGCTCTACAACCTCAAGAACAAGCAGTCGGGCAAGTACATCGGAACGGACTGGTCGCAGGGCGACCACCACAACTCCATCTTCATGGTGGATGAAAAGGAAAGGGCTGCGGCCTTCCAGTTCCACTACTCGTCAGAGGGCGGTACGTTCGGCTCCGATGCCAACAACCCCTCATTCGGCGACAAGAGCTGGCCTTCTAACATGAGCGCCATGACCATTTGCGATGCTTACATCGACCCGAGCCTGGGCCGCACGAACAATCGCGGTTTCGTCTGCAACGAAGCTAACGAAAACATCAAGGGCTTCCACTCATGGACCGACACCAACGTCTGGATTATGCACAGGTATTGGGCACCCTCTACCGGCAAAGACTTCCTCAACGAGTTCCTCAACGACCTCCCCAGCAACTGGGACGGAACAGGTTCCATATCCGGCGCTGAAGGCGGTATCTACCGTGCAGGCACCGAGCCCGGCTTCGTAGGCGACTCGGCCAAGTTCCAGAGATTCTCCGACCTCGTATATAAGGCAAACGAGCAAATCGGTTCGATGTCCGAAGAGGAATGCCAGGCAGTTTACGAAGAACTTACCGAACTCTACGCATGGTTGCAGAGCGACGCAAGCTTCGTTCCCCTCGAAGACGGCGGTTACTACTACATCTTCACCGCTAACGACGCTTTCGTTGGCATGGAGAACGGCAACTATGCAATGTACGCGCCCAAGTTCAACGAACCTAACCTTATTGGTTGGAAAGCGTTCGACGAGAACGACGCGCGCTTCATCTGGCAAATCAAACCCGCCGAAGTAACCGAAAGCGGACAGGTTCGCTACTCGGTTCAGAACATGGGTTCCGGCCTGTACATGGGCCAGGCTCAGAGCAAGGCCGACAGCCAGCCCGTTCAGTGGACAACAGAGTTCACATACCCCACAGTGCTCATCAACATCAACCACGCCGGACACTGGTACGTATCTTCCGCGCGCGACTGGGATGAGTATCCTCCCCGTCCGTTCCACCAGGAGAACCACCAAAACGGTCAGGGCGTAGAAGGTAAGATTGTGCTTTACAACGGTAGCGCAGGTTCGGCCTCCGACTGGTTCATCAAGAAAGTTCCGCAGGATAAGGTCGACATGCTCGCTTCAATGCAGAGCCGCATAGAGCTTACCAACTTCTGGGCACAGAACAGCAACCTCGCAAGCGGAGTAGACACCACCGCAAACGAGCTGGGCTTCATTTCATCCAAGGAAATACTCGACAACTACAAGAAAACCGTAGCCGATGTTGACACAATGCTCAACTATCCGCAGAAGGAATACACAGTAGAAGAGTACACCGCAGCACTCGAGGCATTCAAGTCGGCTGTTGAAGCATACAATGCCGACCGCTACCGCGCTATCCCCGACGGCTACTACCGCATAAGGGTACAGCAGGGTATCTACAAATACAACGACTCGGCTATGTACGTGAATATCGTCAACGACCGTCCGGGTTGGAGCCGCGTTTACAACGGCGAGTTCACCACGAACCACATTTGGAAGATTACCCACAAGGAAGGAACCAAGTACGACGTTCAGAACATGGGCAACGGCAAGTACATCTCCAAGGGCGACAACCCCAACAACAGCGCAATGGCTAACTTCAGCGACGCTGCCGAAGTTGCACAGGTAATCGAACCGTTCGAAGCCATGAACGGACAGTTCTACATCTCGAACGAAGTAGATACTCTCGAGTATTACGATACCGGCGACCACAACAACGGTACCAACTCCGAGTCCGTGCTCAAATACTGGAACGACCGCGCCGTTGACGGCGGTACTGCTTGGGTGCTGGAGCCTGTTTCTGAAGAGGAATACAACGCTATCGTTGCAGCCAACGACCAGAACAACCTCAACTACGAGCTCCGCAACGTGCTTACCGACGCTAAGCGCCTCTACAACCAGAACACTACCTACACCTACGGCGACAAGCTCATCACCACGGTAGAGCAGATTTACTGCAACAACTACTCTCCTGCCGAGGGTTCTAACTTCAACAACCTTATCGACGGAACCAACGGTACGTACTGCAACACCTCATGGGATAGCGAACAGAATCCCGACCAGACTCCCTACTATCGTTTCATGGTAAACGAAGCCGAAGGTCTGCCCGACTCTGTCATCCTTTATTCTGAGGAGCGCAACGACGCTACATGGCACCGCTCACCCTCTAAGATGCGCGTTTCTGTCAGCCACGACGCGAGCGAATGGGTTTACCTGCCTTCTATCCTCGAAAAACCCGACATCACTATGCGTGACCTCGGTACGCATTCTACCGATCCTGTATATGTCCTCATAGGCGGAATAGAGGGTTACAAGTATATTCGCTTCGAGTACCTGGCTTGCCAGCCCAACTATCAGTTCAACAATCACCCTGTTGTTGAGTTCTCCGAACTGAACATCATGCCTGTTACCGGCGTTGATCCCGCTTCTCTCACACAGAGCGCAAGCTACAAGAATATCGGCATCGACCTGTTCAACGCAATACAGCAGGGCCAGACCGAAATGGTTGCAAGCAAGGCTACACAGGCTACTATCCACCTCATCAACCAGGCTATCACCAACTTCAACAGCAGGAGCACAGCCGACTCTATCGTTTCGATGGCTAAGCTGAATATCCAGAACCTCACCGGCGGTGAAGAAATCGGCGACTTCCCCACTGCAGAACTCGAAACATACTGCAACGAAGCACAGACTGCAGTTGACAAGTTCGAAGCAATCGGCGACGAGAATGTAAGCGGAAGCGACATCACCACCGTTATCAAGGAACTGAAAGACGCTTACGACAAGCTCTATCCCAGCATGGTTAAACCCGAGGAGGGCAAGTGGTACATTCTCCAGCTTTGCGACATGGAAACTCCCGACCGTTTGAACAACGTAATGGTTGCAGGCGGCTACTATGCACACACGCCCAATACCGGCGGCTACAGCTACTGGCTCACCGACCAGACTGTTGAAAATGCATACGCTGACGAACTCGCGCACTTCGTGTTCAAAGCTAACGAAGACGGCACCTTCACAATCCAGAACGTAGGTACGGGCTTCTACAACGGTCCCGAAACCGGCAGCGGCAATGGCACATACGACTACCGCCCGATACAGTGGTACGAGCCCGACTCAATCAACATCATACCGTTCGGCTCGGGTCAGATTGGTCTCCGTCTGCAGAGCGGACGCTACTTCTACCAGAACCCCGGATGGCTCGATTACGGTATGGAGTACCAGACCCACGACGGAACCAAGGGTATGGACAGCAAGTATGCTTGGTTGATACAGCCGTCTGAAGACCTCGACGTAATAGAGCAGCCCGACAGCATGGAGGCAGGCCGCGTTATAGCAATCACCAAGCCTTACGAGCTCTCCGGCATACCTACGTCTGACGAAGCAACTATCCGTGGCTACAAGGTAGTAGGCAAGCAAACCGCTGAAGCATCGGCCGACTCGATTGTAACGGCATACCTGCTCCAAGAACTCGATCCCGACGCACCTATAGCAGCCGGAACTCCCGTAGTTTACTATGCTGACGTAAACGGCGACGGCAACACTCCGTACAATGAAGAGCAGATGGTTCACTTCACGTTCAGCGCTGTGTTGAACAGCGAGGTTGTAGACAAGGCAGACACAATCAACGGTCTCGGCGGTACGCTCGACCAGATGTCTACTCCGGTGGCTCACATCGGCTACTTCCTTGAGGATTCCGTGGTTGACGAACCGGCCAACACCACAATCGGCTACCAGCGCGCCGTGCTCATCCCGTGGCTCGTGGAGAACCTTGCCGATTCCGACCCGAACATATCGGTCGACAAGATTGTTTACGTCAAGGGTAACGGAATGCTCAACGGCGTTAACGAAGTAATCGTTGAAGACCAGGCAGAGAAAGTTGACGTCTACAGCATTGACGGCGTGCTCCTGCGCCGCAACGTTGCACGCGCCAATGCCACCAACGGCCTCGCCAAAGGCATTTACATCGTAGGCAAACAGAAAGTCCTCGTTAAGTAAGGATTTTCCCTACAGATAACAACAGAATCCCGCAGCCCCGCAAAGGGTTGCGGGATTTTTTTATGCGGGGCGGAATGCAGGGCGGTGACCCCGTCCCGACGGAAACGGACATCGGACGACGCGAAAACCGGGGCGGAAAAAAGACGTTTCGAGGTGCAGAAAATTGAAAACTGATTTTCAATGCGTTTACCCCACATGGGAGCAAAGAAAAAAAGCAAGGCACATATTTTAAAATATGTGCCTTGTATTTTAAAATATCTCAGACCTATTTTTTGCCCCCTGAAAACCCGTTTGAAAATCGACCGGAAAATGCGGACAAATTGCGACTGTGCAACAGCAACCAATAGGAGTGCGGCGTTTTGCGTGTCCGGTCTCGCCGTAGCCCGCTACGCCTTCAGCCGGGCGTAAAGTTATCTGCCAGGCATAAGCACGCAATTTGACGAAGCCTAACGACCGCTTAGGGTTTAAACTACAGGCTTTTTGCATTGGTGTGGCATAATTTTATTACTTTAGCACGTTTTATACGAAATTCCCGGGGCACGATAGCCCGCAAGAAAAGTTGTTAATCTCGATTCGATGAAAAGGATTCTGATAATTCCCGTCCTGTTGTGCATGTTCTGCCTTCCCTTGAATGCTGCGCCGTGCGACGGCACGATAACGGGCCGCCTGGTTGACGGTTCTTCGGGCAAGGCAATAAGTTATGCCGACATATTCCTTTTTCCTGCAGGCAGCACTACGCCGGTGCAGCAAACCATACCCGACGACGAGGGGCGTTTCTCGTTCATTAAGGTCAAGGACGGAAACTATTCGGTCATGGCCCGGCTGCTGGGCTACGATGTGCTAACCAAGGGCGGGATAACCATTTCTTCAGGCAAGGGCGCCGACATGGGAACGCTGTCTATGACACCGCTCGAAACGGGTATAGCCGAAGTGAAGGTGGTGGCCCACAAACGCCAGGTTATATACAAGCTGGATAAAAAGGTGGTCGACGCTTCGGCCAATATAGCGGGCAGCGGCGGCTCGGCCGTCGATGTGCTGGAGAACACGCCGTCGGTGCGCATTGACGCCGACGGCGAAGTGACGTTCCGCGGCAGCACCGGTTTCGTTGTCTATGTGGACGGCAAGCCGAGCGCCTTTACGGGCTCGCAGGCGTTGGAGCAGGTGCCAGCCGGGCAGATTGACAACATAGAGATAATAACCACTCCTTCGGCCCGGCATGATACCGAGGGCGAAGTGGGCATAATAAACATAATTACCCGTAAAAACAGCCGGAAAGGCTTCAGCGGCATGGTGAACTTGTCGGGAAGCACATGGCTCTCGCGCCACGCAGATTTCCTGTTGAACAAGCAGTCGGAGCGTTCAGCGTGGTATGTGGGCGGGCAGTGGACCGACCGCTTGCGCAAGAGCGACTTCGACCAGGAGAAGACCACCGTTGTCGGCGACCAGACAACCGTTTCGCACTCCAAAGGCCCGCGCACGGGCAACAACTATCATTACACGCTCAAGGGAGGATGGAATCTTACGCTTCCGCGTACCGCCGTATCGCTCGATCTTGAAGGAGGATACGGGGGCAACAGCCGCGTAGGCAAGATGAGGTACTCCGAGACGCGTTCCATTGCGGGCGGTGTGCCGGTTACCGAGCATTTCCGCAGTAAGGACGACTACGACAACGACGAGAACATCTACCTTGGCAGCCTGTCGGCACGGCATAAGTTCAACGACAAGGGGCATGAGCTTTACGGCAGCTTTTATTACAAGTACGGCGGCAACGCGCTGGAGTACTTTTTCAACGACCTTATGTCGCTGCAGGGCGAACGCCAGCAGGGACACCGCGCATACGAGAGCGAGCACCGCGAGACAATGCGCGTGAACCTCGACTATGCCATGCCTTTCGGCAAAGGAGGCAAACTCGAGGCCGGATACCAGTATTATTCCTATCTTGAGGACGGCGACTACAGCATGAAGTGGTGGAATCCGGAGACGCAAGAGTTCTTTTGGCGCGATGATATTTACAATACGTTCTATTTCCAGGAAGGCGTAAACTCTGTTTACGCCATATTGTCGCAAACATGGAAGGATTTCGAAATACAGGCAGGCCTGAGGGGAGAACACACGCATACGGTGCTGGAAAGTTCCGTTGTTGGCGCCGACCGCACCAAGAACCGTTTCGAAGTGTTCCCCTCGGTGCATGCGGGATATACATTCCCGGGCGAACACCGCCTTGTGGCTTCGTTCTCGCGCCGTACCACACGACCGCAGCTCTTTTACATGGAGCCTTACATCACTTACCGCGACTTCTATACCGCCGAGATAGGCAACCCCGACATACGTCCGGAGTATATCAATTCGTTCGAACTGAACTACCGCAAGTCTTTCGGCGACAATACCGTTTCGGCAACGCTGTTCCACCGCTACCGCAAGGACAAGATAGAACGCCTGCGCGTGCCTTACTCGGCCGGCGTTACCCTGGACTCCATGGCCAACGTGGGGCACGATTATTCCACCGGCGTGGAACTGAGCGTGAGCCTGCAGCCGCTACGCTGGTGGAACACTTCGGTAAACGGCAACATATACCACTACAAGGTAAAGAACGAGCGCGGGGCAGGGGGCAACACCACCTCGAGCACCAACTACGACATTATGTGGAACAACCGGTTCCGTGCCGGCAAATATACCCTGGTGCAGCTCGACGGCAGTTTCGTAGGGCCTTCGGTAACCACTCAAGGGCGCTCGGAGTCGTATTTCTACGCCAACCTGGCTGTGCGGCAGCAACTGTTCAACCGCAGGCTGACCGCCACGCTGGCCATGCGCGACGTTTTCCGCACGGCAAAGTACGTGAACGACATTAATACACCCGACCTTCGCTCCATAACGCGGATAAAGCCGAAGTACCCGCAAATAACACTCACCCTCGGCTGGACGTTCAACAGCTATAAGGACAAATCGAAGCCCGAAAAGGAAGACCGTAACGAGATGTTCGAGGGCATAAAGCATTAGAGCGCGCAGCGAGCCGTAACATCGCGGCGCCGCGCCGTGAACGGGGTACATGTCAGGGTGTGTCCGCATTATTGCAATCACAGATTCCAAACCTCAAAAAATACAAGGCACATAATCGAAAATATGTCTGACCTATTTTAAAATATGTGCCTTGCTTTTTCAATTTTCTCAGAGAGGGGTTTAAACGTTCTTTATATCAGCGTTTTACGGTGCGTCGCTTTTTGTCTGTATTCTGACCACGGATAACGCCTGATAAAAAAACGCGGGCTAACGGAGCTTGCAACCCCGTTTTGCCCACGTGCAGTATTGGCGATATTAAACCCGATTTGGGTTAAACCCAAAACGGTCATTAGGAAATTAAAGTAGTAACGTCGAGTGCGTTTCCTTCGCCAACTTACGCACTTCTGCCGTCATCTGTCTTTGCACCCGACTTCGCCGTAGCCCGCTACGCCTTCAGCCGGGCGCAAAGCTATCTGCCAGGCATAAGCACGCAATTTGACGAAGCCTAACGACCGATTTGGGTTAAACAGTGTGTTCGGGCAGGAAGAGCGTCTTGTTGTGCTTCAGCACTTCGGCGTCAAGGTAGAAGATGGTCTCTTCGGCCAGGTTGTTGATATGGTCGCCGGCGCGTTCCAGTTTGCGGAATATCCCGGCCGTTTCCAGGCACAGGCGTATGGAGGCGGTGTGTTCCGTGGCATAGCCGGTAAGGGTGTCTATGGCCTCGCGGTTCAGCTCGTCGAGTATTTCGTCTTTTTCGAAAACCGACTTGGCCATTGCGATGTCCTTGGCCTGCAATGCCTCGTGCGTTGTTTTGAGCATGTTCAGCACCGTGTCGTACATTTCCTTGAGCTTCAGCCGGCCGAAGAGTTCCTTGTCTTCGGGTTTTATTTCGGTTCGCAGCACGAAGCGGGCAATGCTGTCGGCATAGTCGCCTATGCGTTCGAGGTTGGTGTTTATTTTCAGCATGGCCAGGGTGAAGCGCAGGTCTATAGCCACGGGGTTGTAGAGGGCTATGCAATCCTCGATGTCGCTGTCGATTTTGAGCTCGAAGGCGTTTACCCTTTTTTCGCGCGCAACCACTTTGTCGGCCAGTTGTTTGTCGGCGTTCAGCACCGACTGGTATGCGTTTTCCAGCTGCTGGTAAACCAATGTCCACATCTCGCTGATTTCTGTGCGTATGGCCTGCAATTCATTTTCTACGAATTTTACCATTGTGTCGTTCTTTTTTAGGTGATTAATGTTTTTTCCGGCAGCTGCAAATCAGCCGAAACGTCCGGTGATATAGTTTTGAGTGGCTTCCTTTTCGGGGTGGGTGAATATTTTCTTTGTCTCGCCGTATTCAATCATTTCGCCGAGGTAGAAAAATGCCGTCTTGTTGCTTACGCGGGCTGCCTGCTGCATGCTGTGCGTCACGATAACCACCGTGGTCTGCTCGCTGAGCTCGCAAATAAGTTCTTCTATCTTGGCTGTCGAAATAGGGTCGAGCGCCGAAGCCGGCTCGTCCATGAGCAGCACCGAAGGCTCTACGGCCATGGCCCTTGCTATGCACAGGCGTTGCTGCTGTCCGCCCGACAAGGCGTAGGCCGATTCCTTGAGTTTGTCTTTTACCTCATCCCACAGGGCCGCCCCTTTCAGCGCCGTCTCGACTCGCTCCTGTATGAAAGCCTTGTCCTTGATTCCGTTAACCCTCAGTCCGTAGGCCACGTTTTCGTAAATGCTTTTCGGAAAAGGGTTGGGGCGTTGGAACACCATGCCAACGTTCTTGCGCAGCACATCCACGTTAATTGAGGGTGCGTAGATGTCGTGGCCGTCGATTATTATTTTTCCCTCCAGCCTGGTGCCGGGAATCAGGTCGTTCATGCGGTTGAACAGACGGAGGAAAGTGGATTTTCCGCAGCCTGACGGCCCTATGAAGGCTACTACTTCGTTGCTCGGGATGTCGATGCTTATGTTTTTGAGGGCGTGAAAACTTCCGTAGTAGAAATCAACGTTTTTAGCTTCGATTTTGTTCATTTTTAATCGGGGTGTAGGTTATTTTGCTTTCAACTTGTTTTCGAAATGCTTGCGGATTCCGTTGGCCAGCAGGTTCATTACAAGCACAATGGCTATGAGCACGAACGCCGTGCCGTAGGCAATGGGCATTTGCGCGTCGATGTCGGTTCCGCTCGTGGCTACCACGTACAAGTGGTAGGGGAGCGCCATGCACTGGTCGAAAATGCCTTGCGGCAGCTTGGGCAGGAAATATGCCGCGCAGGTAAACAGTATGGGCGCGGTCTCGCCCGATACGCGGCCCAAGGATAATATGAGCCCGGTTATTACTCGCGGGGCGGCCATGGGGAGCAATACCTTCCATATAGTCTGTGCGCGCGTGGCTCCCAAGGCAAGGCTGCCTTCGCGGTAACTGCCCGGAATGTCCCTGAATGCCTCTTCGGTGGTGCGTATTACGATGGGCAGGGCCAGCAGTCCCAGCGTAAGCGAGCCGGCCAGTATGCTGTCGCCGAAATCCATGTAGTTGACGAAAAATGCCATGCCGAACAGTCCGAACACTATCGACGGAATGCCTGCGAGGTTGTTGGTCATCATGCGTATGAAGCTCACCACCTTGCCCTGCGGGGCATATTCGCTCATGTAAATGCCGCTCATTACGCCCACGGGGAATGCGAAAACCACACTGCCCAACATGAGGTAGAACGTTCCTACTATGGCCGGCCAGATTCCTCCGGCAGTCATGCCGTCGGTGGGAGGCATTGTGATGAAGTCCCAGTTTATTACGCCCGCTCCTTTAATGAGAATGAATCCAAGAATGTAAAACAGCAGCAGGGCTATAAAGTAACTTAACAGGCGGAAACACAGGAAAACGGTTTTCTGTATGGTACGCTTTCGGCGGGAATAAGCCATGTCGATTTGTACAGCCATTATTTTTTCAGTTTGTTGCGCGCCGAGACAATCTCTACGCACGAGTTAATTATAAGCGTGATGAAGAAAAGTATGACTCCCAGAAGGAACAACGCCTGGTAGTGCGCGCCGCCTGCAGGAGCTTCGCCCAACTCGGCGGCTATCGTTGCCGGAATTGTTCGCAACGGCTCGAGAATGCTCGTGGGCATGACAGCCGCGTTGCCCGTAACCATCAGCACGGCCATGGTCTCGCCTATGGCGCGTCCTATTCCCAGAACAACGCCCGACGTAATGCCCGACATCGAGAACGGAATAACAACCTTGTAAATGGTCTGCCATTGTGTAGCTCCCAAAGCAAGGCTTGCCTCGCGCATGCTTCGCGGGCAGCTTCTCATAGCGTCTTCGGCCACTGTTATTATTGTGGGCAAAGCCATTATGGCTAAGACAATGCTTCCCGCAAGTCCGGATTCGCCTACGGGAAGGTTGAACGTGTTTTGCAGGAACGGTACGATTATAGTCAGACCGAAGAAACCATATACCACCGACGGTATGCCATTCAGCAGTTCAATTATGGGTTTCAACGCTTTGCGTACCTTGAAGTGGGCTACTTCGGCCATGTATATCGATACAGCCAGCCCGAAGGGCAGAGCTATCAATATTGCAAAGAAACTTACCCATAGCGTCCCGCTTATAAGCGGCAGGATACCGAATATAGGTGACGGCGTGGCTGTAGGAAACCATTCGTTGCCTCCCAGTACGTCTTTGACCGAAATGTTGTTGTCGGGCATTATTCTGACATCCGGCTGGTCTTTTACCAGCACATCAGGCACGAAAGCTATTATTCCCGGCGTTTTGTGTATCTGTTCGGCAATTTTTTTGCCGGCGTGCTCATATTCCGCGCCCAGTTCTTTTTCGGAATAGTATTTGTCGAGGTCTTCAAGGCGGAAAGTCTTTACAGGCATGTCAGAACCGCCCACGTCTTTCCAGTTGGTTATCTCCTCGTCGAAAATCTGCTTTATCTGCTGTGCGTTAAGCCGCTCCACAGTGTTTGCAGGATTTACGGCCAGCACGTAGCCTTTTTCGACAACCGGGTTGCTGAACAGTCCCACCGCTTCGGTGAAAAGAAATCCTATTATGAGCAGTATTACAAT
Source organism: uncultured Prevotella sp. (assembly GCA_900550635.1). Taxonomy (GTDB): domain Bacteria; phylum Bacteroidota; class Bacteroidia; order Bacteroidales; family Bacteroidaceae; genus UBA6398. Next base: position 16,225 of record URSZ01000011.1, read on the forward strand.
GCTTGTAACGAATCCGCTTACCGTGAGCACCCGTCCGGCTATAATATCTATCAGCTTTTTCATGATTGCTATTGTGTGTTATCGTGGAATGAAACCTAACTCGAGCGTCTTTTTGCGGCTTTCGGGCGAGGCTGTGAATTGCAGGAAAGGCTTTACGGCGGTTTCGTTCTTCTTGTCGTAATAGTAATAGAGCGGTCTGACGATGGGATACTCCTTGCGCATGGCGCTCTTTACCGAAGGATGTACGTAGTGCCTGCCGCCGTCGTAGGATACTGCCAGAGCCTTTACGTAACGGTTCAGGTAAGCCAGTCCCACGTAGCCTATGGCTCCTTTTGTTTGACGCACCGACTGGATTATCGCGCCTGTTGCGGGCATGGACAGTATGCTGCTCATGTAGTTCTTGTTTTTAAGTACGCTTTCCTTGAAAAACTCGTATGTTCCCGATGAAGTTTCACGCGAGTAAACCACTATTTTCATGTCTTTGCCGCCTACTTCCTTCCAGTTGGTTATCTTTCCGCGGAATATGTTTTCCAGTTGTTCGCGTGTCAGTTGTCTTACCGGGTTTTCCGGATTTACTATTATGGCCAGCGCGTCGTAGGCCACTATAACCTCTACCGGGTCGTGTTTCGACTGTTTCATTTTCATCTTCTCGCTGAACTTTATTCGCCGCGAGGCCATTGCCAGGTCGGTAGTGCCTTCCATTAATGCGGATATGCCCACGCCGCTGCCGCCGCCGGTTACGGTAACGGTGGCATTGGGATTTTGCCGCATGTACATCTCCGAAAGGCTTTGCGTGAGCGGAAGAACCGTATCGCTTCCCTTTATGCGTTGCGCCGCCAGTATTGCCGGGAGCGAAAGGCATAATAACATTACTGATAGAACACGTCCTTTCATCTGTAGTATATGATATGTTTTTTGAGGTATAAAGGTCCGAAACGGATGTTTCAAATGTGTTAACCCATTGATACGTTTTCATTAAATAGTCAAGGGCCGCGGCGTCGGTAAACTGTGATATTGCTAATCTTCAGGCTTTTGCTTTCTCGCGGGATTTTCCTAACTTTAACCCTGTGTACGCCATGTTGCTTTGCAGGCGCGAGGTTGCATGGTTTATGTGCTTTAATAAATAAAGGTATTCCGATACGTAATGTTTAATTCAAGTTGTGTTGTTATGATTCCTGCAAGAGTGAGAACCCTTTTGGGCGTTTTGTTGCTGGCGGTTGCGTCCCCGGCGCAAAAGGGCTGTGATATGCCGCAGTTGATAGACAAAGTTATGTTGCAGGCGGCGGAACGTTATGCCGATATGGCTTCCGGGCTGGAGAAAGGCAAAATGCCGCGCACCTTTTCGGGCGGACGCCTGGTGCAGGCCGATATAGGCTGGTGGTGCAGCGGTTTTTATCCGGGCACGCTGTGGTATCTGTACGAATATACCGGTTCTGGAAAAATCAAGGAGCTTGCCCGCTCGTACACGGAACTGCTCAAGCCGCTCCTGTCGCGCAAAACCGACCACGACATCGGGTTCCAGCTGTTTTGCAGTTTCGGCAACGGATACCGCCTTACCGGCGACACGGCCTACCTCGGTGTATTGCGCAAGGGGGCAGGCATTCTTGCGGCACGCTTTAACCCGGCAGTAGGCGCAATCCGCAGCTGGGACCATTCGCACAACCGCTGGAAGTTTCCCGTAATAATCGACAACATGATGAACCTTGAGCTGTTGATGTGGGTAGCCGGCAACGACGGAACCGATACCCTGAAAAACGTGGCTGTCGCCCATGCAAACACTACCATGCGCAACCATTTCCGCCCGGATTTCAGTTCATACCACCTTGTGGACTACGACCCGGCAACGGGCAAGCCAATCGGCAAACAGACCGTGCAAGGTTACAGCGACGGGTCAAAGTGGGCGAGAGGCCAGGCCTGGGCACTGTACGGCTATACCATGATGTACCGCTATACGGGTGATAAACGTTACCTCGAGCAGGCGCAGGGCATTGCCGACATGCTTATTCCGCTGTTGCCCGAGGACGGAATACCGTACTGGGACTTCGACTCGCCGCTTATTCCCGACGATGTGCGCGACGCTTCGGCCGGGGCAATAATGGCGTCGGCGCTTGTGGAGCTGAGCGGCTTTGCAGGCAAGAAAGGGGCGGAGTATCTGGATGTGGCCGAAAGGCAACTGCGCAACCTGGCTTCGCCGTCCTACATGGCCGCTCCGGGAACTAACGGCAATTTCCTGCTCATGCACAGTGTGGGCAGCAAACCCGGAAAGAGCGAAGTGGATGTGCCGCTCACGTATGCCGACTATTACTTTATCGAGGCGCTGGTGAGGATGGACAAACTCGTGCGGAAAAACAGCTCCGGCAGAACGGATTGACGGTGTCTGTTTTGTGTCTGTTTTCGGGCATGAGTTTTCAGTGCTGGAAATGAGAAGGTTTTACACTCACGGGAGAAAAGAAAAAATACAAGGCACATAATTCAAAATATGTCTGACATATTTTAAAATAGGTCGGACATATTTTTTCGTGCCTTTTTAACGTGTAAAAAACAAACCCGTGCGGAAAGCATTTTTTCCGGCACGGGTTTTCTGTTCCCTAAAGTCCGTTTTGCCATGTGCCCGGCACGTTTGGCATGTGCCGTTGCAGTGCGTAGGGTTTATCGAGTCATGTATCTTTCGTGAGAATGGTCGGTAAGGCAGTTGGGGTCGGTAACCGTAAGGTTGAAGAAAATTCCGTTGCCTCCGCTTTCGGTGGCTTCGAGAATCTTGTTCTCTTTTGCCGCATTGTGTTTTGAAATTCCGGCATTCATGTTCATCACGCGGGCATTGAACCTGCCCTTGGTGCGGAACACGGTGTGCTTCTCGCCACGGTTACTGTACCAGTAAACAAAGCAGTTGTTGTACAGGCTTGCGCCCCCGTTGGTGTAGAATCCCGTGGCAAACTGGTCGCTGTAGCAGAAGTCATACCAGTTGTTCCCGCCCTCGTCAATGAATCCGCAGCTGCTTTCGTATTCTTCCTTGTTGTTGTAGTAGAGCGGGTGGAGGTTGCGCATGCTGTTGCCGCTCGACTTGAGGTACACGCCTATGTGCACCCCGCCAATGCGCATGTTGGTAAGGGTGTTGTCGAAGCCTTCTACGAGCACGCCTATGCTCTCGGAAGTGAAGTTGCCCACGATGTTAACGTCGTGTATGTCGCTGTCCGACGAACCGCTGTTGGCTCCATGCTTTATGTGCAGGCCCACGGTAACGTTCTTAATCGACGTGTTGCGCACCACGGTCTCGCGCCCGCCGTCGATAGACACTCCTTTGGCCACCTTGCTGCCGTCGATTATTCCTCCGTCAAGGAAATAGTTGCTGCCCGGAATGCGTATGTCGTTGTACGGGTCTTTGCCGCCTAAGCGAATCATTGCCTCGTCGTGTTTCCAGTTGGCGTCGGCGCGTATTATGGCGTAGTTCGAGAGCATGAGCGCCACGCTCTTCTTTGGGTCGGCGGGCGTGAGTATTGGTTTGCTTATAAGGTACGTCCCGTCGGGGAAATATATTGTACGGTTGGGGTTGTTGTCGATTATCTTTTGGATTGCATCGCTTACGTCCTTTTTGCCGTCGTTCTTTATGTAGTCGGTAACTACGACGTAGCCTTTCTGTTTAGGGCTGAGGTGTGCGGCAACTGATGACGATACGAGGATAAAGCTGATGAGCAGACAGATTTTTTTGAAATTCATGATATTTACAGTTATTAAAGGTTATTGTTCGCAAATTTAACATTAACGCAAAAGATAGCCGCGCCTCGTGCACTTAATAAATGTTATATTTCCGGCATTTCCGGCGCTGAAAGTGGCTTTTTAAGCAAAAAATGCCTAATCCGCTTTGACGCAGGTGGGGCATTTCTTTTAACACGCAGTGCACGCGTTTGGGTTTTCCTGCCGTTTTTGCCGGCGGCAGGTACTGCGCGGCAGGGTTTTGCCTTGCCGTATGGTTTTTATTGCAACGGCTTTCTTTGCAGTGTGAACAGGAATTCCAGTCCTCCGCTTTTGCGGTTGCGCACCGTAATGTTCCCGTGGTGGAAAGTAACGGCGTTGCGCACAATCGAAAGGCCGAGGCCCGAGCCTCCCAGTTCGCGCGTGCGCCCTTCTTCGGCGCGGTAAAAGCGTTCGAACAGGCGGGGCAGATGTTTTTCGGGGCAGCCCTTTCCCGTGTCGTAGAACAGGAAATAGCAGAAATCGTCGCCGCTTTTGTAGCATTCGGCATGTATCGTTACCCCTTGTCCGGCGTAGCGCACGCTGTTTTCCACGAGATTCCTGAAAATAGAATACACCAGCGAGTAGTTGCCGTAAACTTCAGTGTCCTGCGGTATGAGGCTCTCGGTCTTTATTCCGGCTTCTTCTATTTTGGCCCGCAGTTCTTCAAGCACGTCGTCCATTATTTCGGCGGGGTGTATGATTTCCTTAGTCATAGTTTCGGGCGCTTCCTCAACCTTGTTTATTATCGACACGTCGCGTATCAGCTCGGTGAGGCGCAGCACCTGGTTGTAAGCGCGCTTGAGGAAGTACATCTTCTTTTCGTCCGACAGCCCCCGGCATTCCATAATCGTTTCCATGTACCCCCGTATGCTGCTCACCGGGGTGCGCAGCTCGTGCGTTATGTTGTTGCTCATCTGCTGTTTTATCACGTGGTTCTTCTCGGCGTGGGTGATGTCGTACATGGTGATTTCGAAGTCGCCCTCCGAATATATGAGCACCTGCACGGAGAAGTGTGTCCCTCCCGAGGTTATCGTGAAGCGCGTTACCGGCGCGGTGCCGCTCGGCGTGCGTCCCGCCCTGCTGTTCAGTTCCACGTATTGCAGCGCCGGGCTGAATGCCGGGTCGTCCCACAGCGTGCTTATGTCGCCGGTAGGGTTGGGCAGTATGGCGTTCACGTATTGCGTGAAGCGCGGGTTGGCGTAGATAATCTCGCGCCGGTCGTTGAATATGGCTATCCCGCCTTCGAAGTACTGGAAGTGCTTGAGCAGCCGTTCCCGCCCGGCGCGCGCCTCGCGTCCCTTTTCGTCCAGTTCCTTGTAGGCTTCCATTATCTTACGGCCTATCTCGCCGAGTTCCGAGTGGGGGAAGTCGATTTTTACATACGACAGCCGTCCCCGTTCGGCTTCGTTTATGAATGTGCGCAGGCGTGAAATGGATTTTCCCATGCGGTCGGACAGGAATATAAGCATTACTATCACTATGGGGAACACTATGAGCACGAACCACAGGAACACGCTGCTCGGCCGCAGGAAGTTGCGTATGTCGGGAGTGTACGGTAGCGCCACTCTTACTATGAAGTGCGGGTACGATTTGGCGTAGTAGAAATACTCCGCTTTCATCGTGGCCGACTCGCGTATGTCGTAGCCGTCGGTCTTGGTGAGCGCTTCCACTACCTCGGGGCGGTCGGCGTGGTTTCCCATCCGCTCGGGGGCGTTGTGTTCCGATTCGTAGAGCACGCTCCCGTTGTGCCTCATTATGGTAAGCCTTATGGCGCTGTCGGGCAGTGTTGTTACGAAATGCTCTATTTTCTTGGTGGCCACCTTGCCGGTATCTCGCTCCATTATGCCGGCTGCCAGGTCGGCGTAGCATTGCAGCCGTTCGCGCAGCAGTTTCGCGCTGTAGCTCTGCTCGTGGCTCATCTCGAAGGCCACGAGCACGGCGGCGAACACGGCAAACGTGGCCGTGAACGACAGGAGCAGTTTGTATTTGTAGCTTAGTTTTATCATTTGCTTTCAATGAAGCAGTAGCCGTATCCCTGGCGGTTGGTTATCTGTTTGCCTTCTTCGCCGAGTTTGGTGCGTATGCGTGCTATGTGCACGTCTACGGTGCGTGCGAGCACAAGTGTGTCGTTGCGCCATACGCGCTCGAGTATTTCCTCGCGCGAGAACACGCGCCCGGGCTCGCACATCAGCAGTTTGAGTATGCCGAACTCCTTGGGTGTGAGCATTACTTTGCCGCTGCCCGCAGTTACGGTCTTGGTGGAAGTGTCGATTTCTATTCCTCCGAGCGACACTATCTTGTTTTCGTTGGCTTCGGTGTCTTTTGCCGGCGACTTGCGGCGGCGCAGCACTGCTGCCACGCGGGCCAGAACCTCGTGTATGGAGAACGGTTTGGGGATGTAGTCGTCGCCTCCGGCCGAGAAGCCTGTGAGCAGGTCGTTTTCCGTGTCCTTGGCTGTGAGGAATATCACGGGTATGTCGTTTTTCAGTTCGGTGCGCAGTTTTTTTGCCATGGCAAAGCCCGACATCCCGCCCATCATGACGTCGAGGAGTATCAGGTCGTGCTGCGGGCCGAGCATGTCGAGGGCTTCTTCGGCCGAAGAAGCGGTGTCTACTTCATATCCTGCGCCCTCGAGGTTGACCTCGAGGATTTCGCGCAAATCCGGTTCGTCGTCTACTACTAAAATTCTTCCTTTGTTCATACGTCGATGTGATATGTCGTGCAATATTACGCATTTATGGCGTAGTGGAGGCAATTGGCGGCGTTAAGATTTGATTAAGAGATTTGCGCGCCGGTGTATGCGCCGCATTGCAAGGCGGCTCAGCATGCGGCCGTCGTGCTTTTCCGTGCGTTCCCCGAGAGCGGATACGGACATCGGGCGACGGAAAACCGGGGCGGAAAAAGGGCGTTTTTTGAGTGGAAAAATTGAAAACTGATTTTCAGTGCGTTTACCCCACATGGGAGCAAAGAAAAAAAGCAAGGCACATATTTCAAAATATGTGCCTTGTATTTTAAAATATCTCAGACCTATTTTTTGCCCCCTGAAAACCCGTTTGAAAACTGTGCCGAAAAGGCGGACAAACAGGGACAAGCCTTTTGATCGCTTTTTATGCGCATTATTATATGTGCTTTCCGGCTTTGTCGAAAAGTTCAAAAACAGCGCGCCGCAACCCTGGCGAAGATGTTTCCGCCTTAACATATTCTTAACAGATATGTAACAACGGCCTAACAGGATGAACATAATTTTGCAACCGGTAAGAAATGATAATACATAATATATATAAGACATTATGGAATGGATTTTTCTTTTGATGGTGGTATTCCTGTTCGTGCTGGCAGTTTTCGACCTGTATGTCGGCGTGAGCAACGATGCCGTTAACTTCATGAACTCTGCCATCGGTTCAAAGGCCGCCCGTTTCCGCACGGTGGTGATAGTAGCCTCCGTAGGTGTGCTTTGCGGCGCGATAATGAGCAACGGGATGATGGACATTGCCCGGCACGGCATATTCCGGCCCGAGATGTTCTCGTTCGAGGACGTTATGGTAATCTACCTGGCCGTAATGGTTACTGACATCGTGCTGCTCGACGTGTTCAATTCGTTGGGTATGCCTACGTCGACCACGGTTTCCATGGTTTTCGAACTGTTGGGAGCGGCGTTCGCCTTTGCGCTTATTAAGGTTATGGGCGGCGACGGGGCAATGTTCGGCGACTATCTGAACAGCGAGAAGGCCCTGTCGGTGATACTTGCCATTTTCACTTCGGTTGCCATAGCTTTTGTGTTCGGTTCGCTCATACAATACATAGCGCGTATAATATTTACCTTCAACTACAAGGTAAACCTCAAATATAAAATAGGTATCTTCGGCGGCATAGCCGTTACGTCGATAATCTACTTCATGCTGTTCAAAGGCATGAAGGACCTTTCGTTCATGTCGCCCGATGTAATAGCGGCCATAAACGAAAACACTGTGGTGATACTCATGGGCTGCTTCGTTTTCTTTGCCGTGCTAATGCAGTTGCTGCACAGCATGGGCGTGAACGTGCTCAAGGTAATAGTAATGCTCGGAACATTCTCGCTCGCCATGGCGTTTGCCGGTAACGACCTCGTTAACTTCATCGGTGTTCCCTTGGCCGGTTATTCGTCGTATTGCGACTTTACCGCCTCGGGCGCAACCGACCCCACGTCTTTCATGATGGACTCGCTCAACGGCTCGGCCAAGACGCCGCTCATATTCCTCGTTGCGGCAGGCGCGGTGATGGTGTTCTCGCTCGCAACGTCGAAAAAGGCGCGCCATGTCACCGATACCGAAGTCAACCTCTCGCGCCAGAATGAGGGCGACGAGATGTTCGGTTCTTCACGCGCCGCACGCAGTATAGTACGCGGTGCCAATACTGTGGGCTCTTTCATGCTGCGCATTACACCCGTAAGCATGCAGCGCTATATCGACAGCCGTTTCCAGCGCCCCGTTGCTGCGGCCGGAAGCAATGCCGCCGCTTACGACCTTATACGCGCGTCGGTTAACCTTGTTGTGTCGGCTTTGCTCATAGCTCTGGGAACATCGCTCAAACTGCCGCTTTCAACAACCTATGTTACCTTTATGGTTGCAATGGGTTCGTCGCTTGCCGACCGCGCATGGAGCCGCGAGAGCGCAGTATTCCGCATAACCGGCGTGCTTACCGTTATAGGCGGCTGGTTCATAACAGGCGGCGTGGCCTTTGCGGCATGTTTCTTCGTGGCGCTGGCAATGAAGTTCGGCGGCGTGATAGTAATGGCTGCCATAGTTGCGATAGGTATCTTCGCCCTCATACGCAGCAATGCCCGCTTTGTGCATAACGCCAAGGAAAAGAACGGCGACGAGCTGTTCAACCGAATGCTTTCGACGACCGACAGCGCCGAAGTTGTGAAACTTTTCCGCGAACACATAGGAAAGAACGTGTCGGAAGTGATAGACAAGTACTCCGACAGCCTTATAGATTCGACCGAAGGCCTCTTCTCGGAAGATTTGCACCGCTTGCGCAAGAACAGGAGCAACCTGCGCGGCTTCAAATACACGCTGAAGACGTTGCGCCGGCGCGAGATAATTTGCCTGCGACGCACCGACCCGGCTGTGATGGTAAGGGTGAGCACGCCTTTCCACCTTGTGCACAACTCGCTGTACCAGATGTATTACAGCCTTGTGCGTATTGCCGACCCGGCACTTGAGCACGTAGACAACAACTTCTCGCCCGTTGACCGTACCGATGCCGAATACGTGCGCTACCTGCGCGGCAAACTCGTTATACTTATGAACGAAACGGCCGGAAACTTCGCTGCACTCAACCTTGCCGACGGCGATGAGATACGTGCCGAATGCAAGGCATTGCGTAACGAGATTTCCGAATTCCGCAACAAGATAATGGTGGAGATACAAACTCACGACAAAAACATAACTTCCACTACACTCGTGTTGCACATGTTGCAGGAAATAGAACAGATTGCCGTTGAAACACGACGGATAATAATGGAAATGCGCAAGTTCGCAGAACTTACTTGATACTACCTCCGCCGGAGCGGAAAGCAAGTTCTTAACCGGACGAAAAACAAGCCCGACATTAAAGTAAAAATGTCAGGCTTGTTTTTTTTGTATAGCTATATGGCTTCTTAAAGATTCCGGCAATTTTCGTTTCTTCCTGCCGGCTACGGTTGCCAGCTCTTAGCCCCTGCCGGTTAAGGGCCAGCTGCGCAGCTTGGCGTCGCATTGTGCTCCCTTGCGGCGGCAGTAGCGTTTGCATTGGGCGCAAATATCATATCCGAGCATAGCTCCGAGAATGAAATCCTCTTCCGGCGTAAGTTCGTACAGCGGGCGGCTGAGCAGCAGGCGCACGGCGTCGATACATTCGTCTGAACCGAAAAAAATGTTTATCCGTCCGTTACCCACAGGCTGCTCAACGTAGCTGATGTTGCGGTTGTCGAGGCGGCGCACCACGAAGTCGCGGTTTCTTCCGTGCGTTGTGTACAGCACCATTCGCCTCACGCCCTTTTCCAGCTCATATATATGGTTGGTAAAGACTTTCAAGTCGGATGTGTTGACTTCTGTGTTGTTCATAAGCCGCCTCCTTCCTTTTTATGCGAGTTTACCTTTAATGCTGTCTAACCACGTGTCGATTCGCTGGTCGGTCATGTCGCTCTCGTTTATTTCGTCGAGGGGCAGGCCTACGAACTCGCCGTCAATCACGGCTTCCGAACCGTCGAAAGTGTAGCCTTCTGTTGCTACTTTTCCTGTGATTGTGCAGCCGCTGTCGGCTATTTCCTTGTATATCTCGCCTATGGCGCTGCAGAATGTGTCGGGATAAGAGGCCGAGTCGCCGCAGCCGAACAATGCAACGGTTTTGCCGTCCAAGCCGGCCGATTTGAGCGTTTTCAAACCGTTGTACCAGTCGTCTTGCAGTTCGCCGTCGCCCCAAGTAGAGCTTCCGAGCAGCAGTGCTTCAGCGTCGGCAATCTGCGTGTTCGTAAGTTTAGCTACGTCGACAACGCAATCCGACGGCAAGCCTAATTTCTTTGCGATTCTTTCAGCCAAGTCCTGGCATGTGCCCGTTGATGAGCCGTAAACAACTAATGTTTTCTTCATAACATAAAATATTTGGTTTTGGTGCAAAGATATTTGTTTGGCTTTTTCGCTCAAATACCGTAAAATGATGATTTCGCCATACGTTGCGATTAACCTTTTGCGGGTATTGTCCCGGGAAATATGCGGATAAACGGGTATTTGCAAGGCGGTTGTGCGGCGTTTTGTTTTTTAATGAGTAACTTTCCTCCCGTTTTCTGACAATAATAGATATATAAGGAATGCAGATTGGCAGTTTTTTTAAAGAACTCAAGCGCAAGGACCACCCGCGGCTTCTTGGTGGCCTGGAAATTTTCAGGTACATAGGTCCTGGGCTGCTTGTTACGGTAGGATTTATCGACCCCGGCAACTGGGCAAGTAATTTTGCCGCCGGTTCTCAATATGGTTATGCTTTGCTTTGGGTAGTTACCCTGTCTACGGTAATGCTGATAATGTTGCAACACAATGTGGCCCACCTGGGCATAGCTACCGGCCTTTGCCTTAGCGAGGCCGCCACGAAGCACACTCCCGCATGGGTCAGTCGTCCGATTCTTTGCACCGCCGTATGTGCAAGCATTTCCACGTCGTTGGCCGAGATACTCGGAAGTGCGATTGCGTTGCAAATGCTATTCGGCATTCCCATTGTGTGTGGCGCGGTGCTTGCCACGGCGTTTACTGCAATAATGTTGTTCACAAGCTCTTACCGCAGAATTGAAAAGGCAATAATAGGTTTTGTTTCCGTAATAGGCTTGTCGTTCATTTACGAACTGTTTCTTATCGACATCGACTGGAAGCAGGCGGCTTTAAGCAGCATAACGCCGTCTGTTCCCGAAGGAAGCCTGCTTATAGTAATGAGTGTGATAGGGGCGGTGGTCATGCCGCACAATCTGTTCCTGCATTCCGAAGTGGTTCAAAGCCGCGAATTCCATAAGCGTGACGACAAAAGTATCCGTAAGGCTTTGGATTATGAACTGTTCGATACGTTGTTTTCCATGCTGGTGGGCTGGGCCATAAACAGTGCTATGATATTGCTTGCCGCGGCTACGGTGTTCAAGGCCGGGCAGGCTGTAAGCGACTTGTCGCAGGCGCAGTCGCTGCTTGCGCCGTTGCTTGGCGGCAATGCTGCCAACGTGTTTGCCATAGCGTTGCTTATGGCCGGGCTTTCGTCTACCGTAACGAGCGGCATGGCTGCGGGCACTATTTTTGCCGGCATATTCGGCGAGCCTTATAATATTAAAGATGTGCACTCTGTTACAGGCGTGGCCTTGTCGCTCGTGGCAGCGCTTCTTATAATATGTTTTATCGACAATCCGTTCCAGGGGCTTATCATATCGCAGACGGTCCTGAGCATACAGCTTCCTTTTGCCGTGTTCCTGCAGGTTTACCTTACGTCGTCGCGAAAGGTTATGGGCAAGTATGTAAACAAGAAATGGAATTCTGCCGTTCTTTATTCGCTTGCCGCAATAGTTACAGCGCTTAACGTGTGGCTGCTAGTCGACAGCATTTAAAAAAAGCGCATTGCCCGTAAGCAATGCGCCTTCGCACATAATACATTAAAATTTTCTTACGCCCGCTGCGACATCTTCTCGTCAAGGAAGAAAAGTGCCGAGCTGTCAGCCTTGGTTACACGCTCCATTATTCCCTGGGCGGTATCTTCCTCTTCTACCTGTTCCCTTACGTATGTGAGCAGGAAGTCCTCCGACGCCTTGTCGCGCAAATCGGAAGCCAAATTTACAAGTTCGTCTATCATAGCCGATACTTTGCACTCGTGTTCGTAAACATTCTTGAAAAGAGCAGCTATGCTGTCCCATGCAACGGGCACTTCGTCAACTTTTCCGATAACTACGTTGCCTCCGCGTTTTATGACGTAATCGGCAAGCCCGTAAGAGTGTTCCATTTCTTCTACCGACTGCTTTTTCAGCCAGTGTGCAAATCCATCGAAACCTTGCTGTTTTACAAAATAAGACATCGAGAGATACAGGTTTGCCGACCACATCTCTGCGACGATTTGTTTGTTGATGGCCTGAACTAACTTTTCTGAAATCATAGTTCCTTAGTATTTAAATTAAAACCTTAGCTGTTTCCTTATTTGAAACAGATCTTTCATTCTCCACCTGCAAAGATAATATTTATGGTGAAAAAAATATTTATCCGCCCGGCAGAAAAAAGGTTAAATAATACTATCTTTTAAGAAGCGTTTCCAAACCGTGGCGGCACGGTGTTTTAAACAGTTATCCGAATGTTGCATTTCAGGCAGACATATTCGGACAAGCCTCAAAAACATCGCGAAAAATAGGTCGGACATATTTTAAAATACAAGGCACATATTTTGAAATATGTGCCTTGTATTTTTTCTTTTCTCCTATGGGTGTGTAACAGGCTGAAAAACAGTATGCATTTTGAGGCGCAAAAAACGCGCTTTTTTCAACCTTTTTTCCTGCGCTTTTTATGTCTGTGTTGCGGTTGCGTTCCGGTGTGCGGCTTAGCGGCAAACTGAACCCGTAAAGGCGTTCCCGCGTTATTCAGCCTCGTTGAGCCAGACGCTGCGCACCGAGCCTTTCAGCGACGGAAGTATGTAGTAGGGGTAAAGGTTGCAGTTCCATGGCGTTTCGTCGCCCGGAGTGCGCGAATTGTAAATCTTTGCTATCAGCATGTTGGTGTGCAGCACATCCTTGTCGTAGTGCGGGGCTATGGGGTCGGACGCACGGAAAAAGGCATTCTCATCGTCGCTGCAATAGCCATATACTATAGGCCCGTACTGCAGGGCGAACTTGCCCTTGCCCAAGCCGTCGCTCCGTGTAATGCGCCTTATTGGCGTAGCCATGACCATGCGCACCACGTCGTTGTTCTTCCATACGCGGTCGATAGTTATATACCCGTTTTTGGCGCGGACGAGCGACAGTTTGCCGTTTACCTGTATCTGGTAAAATTCGCGTGTCTTTTCATAACCGTACTGGCCGCCGGGTATCACCTCGTCCCGCAGCCAGCCGGGCAGCCTGAGGTGCAGGCGCATGTACTGTTCGTCCTTTCCGAAATTCATTGAAAAAAACACATCGGCCCTCCATGGCGAACTCGTGTTCTGGAGTATCACCATGTCGACGGAGTCGTTGCGCACGTATGCCGTGTTTCTGTAATACAGGTTAACGTAAACGTCCGAGCCCGATGTGGCGTATGTCGTTCCTATTGCGTCGAGCACAGTTTGCGCGGCGTCGCGCCGCACGTCCGCGCTTTCCGACGAGTCGAGCCCGGCAAGCACGCCGTTGTAGAGCGTGCGCTCCATGATGTCGGCATATTCGTATCGCGGCTCTATGAGGAACATCCGTGCGGCTGTGTAGAAATTCTCCCTTGCCGAGGCAGTCGGCGTGGTGCCCCACAATGTAAGCCGCCAGGCAATGTCGCGCTTCCATTCTGCGCTGTCCGACACGAGTTTGCGGCGCTCTCCCGGCGTAAGCACTACTGGTTTTGAGCGCATGCTCGAGTCGTTGCCCATGTAGTCGTTCAAAAGGCGCGAAAAGAATATGTCTTCCAATGAAATGCTGTCAGCCTGCACGTAACTTACCGCCGGCCGTTCGTCCTTGCCGCCCCCGGCTTGCAAATATGCGGGCAGCAACAAGGCCGCAACCGCTAAAAGTATTTTTATGTTCCTCATTTCAAAGTTTTTCTGATTTCCTTGATTCTCGTCCGGTACTCTTCGGTTGTAGTGAGCGAGTCGCATATTTTCGACAATGCCTTGCGGGTTGTGCGCAAGTCGGCGTGCCGTTCCGAAAGAAAGCCGAGCACGCGGTCGTTGTCGAGTTTGAACAGCTCCGCATACGCCCATGCCACGCCCATCATGGCATAAAACTCCGATGTGTCGGCACGCGATAGCTCCCCGAGCAGGGTATCGAGCGGAATAGCACGTTTCAGGCAGAAACATACGAGCACCGCGCCGAAACGTACCCTGTATTCTTCGTGCGAACGTAGCAGCCGGGCGGCGAAATCCCACACCTTTTCACTGTCTCCGGGCTTGAAACTCAGCGAACCTACCGCACAGTCGCACAAAGCCCAGTTGCTGACGAGCGGGATATAGTCGTTCAGCAAGCGCAGGCGTTCGTCGGTGTCCATCTTTGCGTAACCTATTAAAAAGGAGCGCAGCAGAATTTCCTCGTGTGTGTCGTATGAGAGCAAATTAGGGTTGTCGAGCATTTCGCGCCAGTTTTCCTGGCGGGCAAGCCGTTTGCCTAAGGCCCGCAACTGCGGCAGGCGTACTCCGAGAACGGGCAACTGCCCTCCTATGCCAAGTGATTTTGAAAATTCTGCGTTCTTGCTGTCGGCAAGTTCTTCAAGTTGTTTACGTATCTGCGACATTGTTTTGCTGTTTCGCGGGTTGTTGTCTTGGTGTTGCTTTGCTGTTGCGGCAATGTGCCTTGCAGTGTTACCATTTCACGTCCACCTGCGCGGTGTATATGCGCCGCGGGTCGCCGTAATAGGCACAACTGTTCACCATCGAGGCTAAACTCTCGGGCACTTTGCCGTGGTGCACCACATTGCCGTTCAGTATTACGGTAACAGGGCGTGAAAGGTTCACAAGGCTTCGGTTCAGGAAAATGGTTACGTTGCCGTGTTGCGCGGGTGCGAGATTCCTTTTGAACTTCATGTCGATTCCCCAGATACTGTCCTTTTGTATGGTTTCGTATGCTACGGTGTCGACATTCAGTATTATTGTGTCGCCCACGATTTTTTCCTCGTAGTATGTGCGTCCGTCTTTCGTTACGTGCGAAGGCTCGTTTACATACAGGTTGTGGAATCCCTTGCGGTAGCAGCCGTCTACCGGGAAATTTTCCCAGCTTACGTATTTCGGATACGGGTCGCGGGTGAACTGTGAAAGCCACGGCGTAGTGGTAGAATAGTCTATGCTGTGTCCTTTTCCGGGAATCAGTTCTATGCGGTGCATGTACATGCTGTCTTTTCCCTGTGCCAGTTCGTCGAAAGCCTCGGCCGTGTACCCGGTGAGCGTGTTGCGGTAAAATCCTGCGTCGTATGACCCCGTTATGAGCGAGAAAGCCGTATTGGCGCAGTTCACCGCCGGTGCGTTCTTGAGCGGTTCTCCGCCGGCCATGGCCCCGCCGCCCGCAAGGTAGTCGGCAAAATACGACGTGAGCCGTTGCGTTCCGTAGGCTCCCTCCGAAATGCCTACGATATAGATTTTGTCGGGGTTATAGTCGCCCGACACCATGGCCAGGCGCAGGAGTCTTTCCCATGCGTAAATCTTGGCGCGCTGCCACCAGCGGTAATAGCCTCCTTCGTTCGGTATTTGCGGTACGAAATAAACCGACGGCGCGTCGTTGAAGCCTTTTGTGAGTTCCAGCCCGCGGGCGTATTCCTTTTCCTTCGGACCGGAACCGTGCAGGTACAGGAAAAGCGGATAGCCGGTAAGGGGTTTCTTGCCCTTGTTGAAAAGCGTGAAATTCATTACCGCATTGTTTTCCAGCTCCGGCGGCAGTTTCCATTTGCCTGCCGACACTACGGTGTCCTTGTCCATTTTTGCGAGCTTGAATTCCTCGTTTTCGTTTACGGCCTCGCGCCAGGCTGTCCATATCTCCACGCGCATGCGTTGTATCTCGCGCCTCGAAACTTTCTTGTTTGATTCAAAAACCGTTTGTTCGCCTTTAAGAAAAGACACGAAGAAATCATCAATGTCGCCGGCGGCGGCAAAACAAACATCGGTTAACGAAAAAATGGCGATTAGCAATAGTGTCTTCATTTTCATAAGCTCCAACAATTTCTAATCATTAATTCCTGTCTGCAAAGTTAAAAGTAATATGCAATTATTATGTTACATAAAATACAAAATAACTAAAAATATGCGCGTCGTGCTGAAAAAAACACATTATCAAATTCATACGACACGAGTTTTGCCAATTGTGGCCGGCAGTCGTGCGGACGGTTTCCCGTAGTATATTATAAAAAGGAGCGTCTTGCCCGGTTGCAAAACCGGGGTCGGAAAAAGGCCTTTCCGGACCGGAAAAATTGAAAACTAAAATTCAGCGCGTTATGCACACATAGGAGCAAATAAAAAATACAAGGCACATATTTCAAAATATGTCTGACCTATTTTAA
>URSZ01000012.1 GCA_900550635.1 uncultured Prevotella sp.
TTGCGTGTCTCCATTATGTCGGGGCGCAGGGCAGTGTTGTTGGCAAAGAATGCTATAATGCAGAATACGGCAAGCATGATGTGCCTGCGCCGGTTTGCAATGGCTTGTGTTGGAGTGTAGGTTGTTCCCATGTCGTTTAGCTTGTGCCTTGCCTGTTTGCGGCGTAGCTTAGGCGGCGGTGGTATGTTCGTGGTTTTCCCGGGGGGTGCAGTTTTGTGCGGGCCGGCGTGGCCGGCTTTGCGGTTTTTGTCTGTATCGCGGGGTGTTCTGTTGGAGGCGGTAAAAAATATGTCAGACATAATTTGAAATATGTCAGACATATTTTAAAATATCTCAGAGATAATTCCTTTTTGCTGCGGGAAGTTTTTTCACCCGTCCGGGCCGCGGTTTGCGCCGTGCCCCGTTCGGGTGAATATTGTGCTTCGTTTGTTTACTTAATGCCTAATTTCTTTGCTATGTCCTTAGGCAGGGCGTCCTTGTGGATGAGAATGTTTATGGTTTTGTAGGCAACGAATGGTTTTGAGGCGTAGAACATGCCTTTGTATTTGCCGTAGTCTCCCCATGAATTCTTTACCATGAAGTATTCCTTGCCTTCGTTGTCCTTGGCCAGTCCGTAGATTACCATTCCGTGGTCGTCGGTGGTTTCCCAGTTGTCGTAAGCAGCCTGACGCATTTCCTGGGTTATGGTTTTTTCGCCTTTTGCGGTCACGGAGCTTTCAGCCTTGCCGTCGGTTCCCATCCAGCGTGCGGCGTCGCTGTGCGAGAGGTCCTTTTCCTTATCGTTGAGCGGCACGGTTGCAACGCATGTTTTCGAGCTGAAGCCTTTTTCGCTCACGTCTGAACCCCATGCAAAGGTGTATCCGTTGCGCACGGCATAGTCCATTACTTCCATGAATTCGTTGAGCGGAAGGTTGTAGCTCTGTGCCCAGCGCCAGTTGTCCTGTACCTCTACCACGAACTTCTCGTAGAAGGGATGGTGTGTGAACGAGGTGAGCGACACGTAGTCGTCGGGATTGAGGCCGAGCGATTGCGCGAATTCAATCGGAGTGTAGGTTTTTCCCTTGTATTCGAACAACTCGGGCAGTTTGCCGAGGTAGTTGTCGTAGATAAGGCTCACGTTGTTGGCCCATATCGGCGTAAGTTTTTTCTGCTTGCCCTTTGCGAGTTTTTCAACTACGGCTCCGGCCACGGCGCTTAGCTCCTCGAAATTGAACAGGCTGTCGCCCTGGAGCGTTCCGGGCTCGGGCATGGCTTCCTGAGGTGCGAGGCCGTAGTGTTTCATGCAGTAAATCACGTCGTAGAAGCTGCCGCCTTCGGAGAATGATATGTCGCCGTGCAGGCGCACCGAGGCTTTGGCGCGGTCTACCATGGTGTGGTGCACCACGAACGACTCGCACAGGTCGTACTCGCCTTTTCCGAGGCGCAGGAGTTCGGCCTCGAGGAATCCGAGCGAGGAGTAGCACCAGCATGTGCCCGAACGGTTCTGGTCTTTTATCGAAGTGATTGGGTTTTCTTTTACAACTGTAAAGGTGATACTGTCGTTTGTTGCGGCGAATGCGGTGCTAACGGAAACTGAAAGTAGCAGCGCGGCCGCAAATAGGTTCTTTTTCATTTTTCTTCAGTTTATGTTTGGTTTGTTTTTGATTGTCCGGTTGTTTTATCTGTTGCGCATGAATTCTTCCACGTCGTCGGCGTGGTATGGTATGAGTCTTTCGCCAATGAAGCGGCAGCCGTCGTCGGTGATTAGCAGGTCGTCCTCTATGCGTATGCCTCCGAAGTCGCGGTATTCGTCAATCTTGTCGAAGTTGAGGAAGTCGGCGTTTGTGCGTTCCTTGCGCCACAGGTCTATGAGGTCGGGTATGAAGTAGATTCCCGGTTCGTCGGTAACCACGAAGCCTTTCTTGAGCCGCCGTCCGAAACGCAGGGCGTTGGTGCCGAACTGTTCCGAGGGGCGTACCTCGTTGTCGAAGCCCACGTACACTTGTCCGAGGCCTTCCATGTCGTGCACGTCCATTCCCATCATGTGTCCGAGGCCGTGTGGCAGGAACAGGGCGTGTGCTCCGGCGGCTACGGCGTCGTCGGTGTTGCCGCGCATTAGGCCGAGGTCTTTGAGGCGCTCGGTTATGTGGCGGCACACGGCAAAGTGTACGTCGCGGTATTTTACTTCGGGCTTGGCGAGCTGCAGGGCCAGGTCGTGGCACTCTTCTACTATGGTGTAGATGTCGCGTTGCTTTTGGGTGAATGTGCCGCTTATCGGTGTGGTGCGCGTGTTGTCGGAGCAATAGTTGTTGTTGGTTTCCGCGCCTGCGTCGACGAGCAGCAGTCGTCCGGCTTCCAACTTGCGCGGGCTGGGGTAGCCGTGGAGTATTTCGCCGTGCATGGTTACGATACTCGGGAACGACACCATGCACCCGTATGAGGAGGCTATGCCGTCGAGCACGCCGCCTATGTATTGTTCGGTGGTTTCGGGGCTGCACAGGCGCATGGCTGCGGTGTGCATTTCGTAGCCAATTCGGGCAGCGCGTTCGAGCTCGGCTATTTCTTCTTCGCTTTTGGTGCTGCGCAGTTTTACTACGGCGTCGATGAGTTTCCTTGAGGCGGCTTCCTTTTGCACTGCGGGGTGCAGGCCGAGGAGGTCCATTATCTGGATTTTGGTGTCGAAGCGGTAGGGCGGCAGGAAGTGTATTTCCTGTCCGGAGGATTTGGCCGCGTCTACTATGTTCTGTAGCTCACGCATTTTTGCGGTGCGCGCAACGCCTGCGCGTGCGGCCATTTCGCCCACGCTTGTTACGGAGCCGTACCATACTATGTCGTCGATGTCGATTTCATCGCCCACGAAGTACTCGCGGTCGTTGTCAACGTCGATTACTCCCACAAGGCCGTCCCTCTGCCAGCCGAAGAAGTAGAGGAACGTGCTGTCCTGGCGGAACTTGTAGGCATTGGCTGGGTAGTTTGCGGGGCTGTCGTTGTTGCCGAAAATCAGTATCAGGCCGCTTTCCGTTAACTTTTTCAGTTCGGCGCGGCGCGTTATGTATGTTTCCTTGCTGAACATGACCCAATATTTTAAGAATGAGTTGAAAAAACCGTACAAAGTTACGAATTATTTCGTACTTGCGCCACTATTGTTTGAGCAAGGTTGTTTTTTAACGGGTGGCGTGCCAAACTTGCTTGAATGTAAACGGATGTTAAAAATATTTGGCGTTAAAAATCCTTTGCAAAGGGCGTGTTTTTTGCCACATGGGACGTAGGAAAAAATATGTCCGACCTTTTTTGAAATTCAAGGCACATATTTTGAAATATGTCAGACCTATTTTCGGGCGTGCGAAACGTGCATGAACAAAGGCTTTTTGCGGCGCGCTCAGCGTGTGCGGAAAATTTATGATTGGTTTACATTATTTATGTTTTGTTTGCGCGTGCGTAAAAACAATGCCCCGCTCCTTCCGGGGCGGGGCATTGTGTGTTTCTGTGCTGTTGGTTATTTCTTCAGTGCTTCGTCGAGTATGGGTTTAATGACCTCGTTGCCGGGGTATCCTCCCATTGTGAAGTTCGAGAAGGCCGTGCTTCCGTCTTTGTTTATCACCTTGTAAACGGGTATGCCGGGTATTCCCTGTTCTCTCATGAGTGTTTCCCACTGTGCGTTGGTAAGGCGGTAGTGGTCGCCGTGAATGTTTGGAATCATGTCGTTCCAGTTCTTTTCGGGCGACGTTTCGCCTGTGATGTACACAAACTTCACGCCTTTTTCGATGTATCCGGGTTTTATGGAATCGATAACCGTCATGGCGCGGCGGCAGGGCGGGCACCATGTTGCCCACACGTCAATGAGCGTTACGCTTCCTGCGTATTCTTTCTCGATTGCCTGCAGTATGTTGCTCGTAATGGCTGTTGGCAGTGTCTTTACCGTGTAGCCTGCATTGGCTGCGGGTTGTGCTGCGGCGGTTTCTTTCTTTTCGGGTGCAGCGTTCTTTTTCTGCGCGCACGAGGGCAATCCTAACATTGCGACGCACATGACGAGGAAGATTGTCTTTTTCATGCTGTTTTGTTTTTAGTGGATTTGCTTCCTTTTTTATGGTACGGAAATGCGGGTGTCGGCATTTTCTTCCGGCTTTAAGGTGTAGCATTCATCCGGTTTTACACGTGCAAAGATACGTTTTTCTGCAATAATGGAGCTTCTTTTGCGCGAAACGTTTAACTTTGTCAGTGCGTTGCCCTGTGTATTGCAATGCGTGAATGTGTTTTACCAAGAAACAACTTACATATGAAAACATTTCTTTATCCTTCCGACCTCGGCAACCTCGAGAGCGCGCTCCAGGAAGCCAAAATGGTGAAAAACGACCATTACTGCTTTG
Organism: uncultured Prevotella sp.; assembly: GCA_900550635.1. Classification (GTDB taxonomy): domain Bacteria; phylum Bacteroidota; class Bacteroidia; order Bacteroidales; family Bacteroidaceae; genus UBA6398. The sequence continues at coordinate 4,347 of URSZ01000012.1, forward strand.
AAAAACTCGGCCGCCACCGCACGGCGTTGCTGATATTTTTCAACAACAGCTTGCGCACGCGCCTGAGCACGCAGAAAGCCGCACAGAACTTGGGCATGAACGTTATTGTGCTCGATGTGAACCAGGGCGCATGGAAACTCGAGACGGAGCGCGGCGTGGTGATGGACGGCGACAAGAGCGAGCACCTGCTCGAAGCCATACCGGTAATGGGTAGTTATGCCGACATAATTGGCGTTCGCACGTTTGCACGCTTCGAAAGCCGTGAGGCCGACTATAGCGAAAGCATATTGCAGCAGTTCATAAAGCACAGCGGCCGCCCGGTGTTCTCCATGGAAAGCGCTACGGTGCACCCGTTGCAGGCTTTTGCCGACCTCATTACGATAGAGGAGTACAAGAAAAAGCCGCGCCCCAAGGTGGTCATGTCGTGGGCGCCGCATCCCCGCGCATTGCCGCAGGCCGTGCCCAACAGCTTTGCGCAATGGATGAATGCGGCCGACGTGGATTTCGTAATAACTCACCCCGAAGGCTACGAGCTCGACCCTAAGTTCGTGGGCAACGCACGTGTGGAGTACGACCAGATGAAGGCGCTCGAAGGTGCCGATTTCGTTTACGCTAAGAACTGGAGCTGCCCCGGCGTTACACGTCCGGAGGACTACGGAAAGGTCATATCGAAGGATATGAACTGGACTATCGACAGCAAGCACATGGCCGTTACCGACAATGCTTATTTCATGCACTGCCTGCCCGTGCGCAGAAACATGATAGTTACCGATGACGTTATAGAAGCTCCCACCTCGATTGTCATTCCCGAGGCCGCAAACCGCGAGATTTCGGCAACGGTGGTACTTAAACGAATGCTCGAAGCCTTATAAGCAACGCAAACGGCTGCGCGCAGCGTTTTACACTGCGTAAAGCAGGAGCAGCAACAAATGTGTCTGGCATAACAAAAAAAGTGTCAGACATATTTTTTGTCCTATACCAAACCGCTTTTCATACGAGGCGCGTTTAAACATCTGAATGATAAAAGGCTAACATTTCAGCCGCGGCGCGTTGCGTCACAAGTAATGGCGATTTTATTTTTGCGGCAAGCATTTATAACATTTCAAAAAGCCTCTCTGTCATATTTTATTCCTATCTTTACAGACTATAATAAAGCAAACGGGCCGCTTAGGTTAACCTTTCAGTATCGGTGTGCCGTAAGCACACGGTGCGGCCTTGAATAACCAACATACGAAAAAAGAAAATGACAATATATAATGAACTACAAATGGAAATACACGCCTCCCGCCCTGGAGGAAAAGGCGGCGGCAGAGGCGTTGGCTGGAGAATTGGGTATTCACCCCATTCTCGGGAGGCTTCTGCGTGAACGCTGCATAGCTACCGTTGCAGAAGCCAAGAAGTTCTTCCGGCCGCAGCTGTCGGACTTGCACGACCCGTTCCTGATGAACGACATGCGGCAGGCAGTAAACGCCATAAACAAAGCCATAGGGCGCAAGGAACGGATACTTGTGTTCGGCGATTACGACGTGGACGGCTGTACGGCAGTAACGGTGGTCTATAAGTTCCTGAGTGAATATTTTTCGAACATAGACTATTACATTCCCGACCGCTACGACGAGGGCTACGGCGTTTCTAAACGCTGTATCGACTATGCTTGCGAGACGGGCGTGAAGCTTATGATTGTGCTCGACTGCGGAATAAAGGCCGTGAAGGAAGTGGAATATGCTCGCTCTCTCGGGATAGACGTGATTATCTGCGACCACCACGTGCCCGACGAGGAGCTGCCCGAAGCAATAGCCATACTAAACCCCAAGCGCAAGGACTCCACTTATCCGTTTGCCCACCTGTCGGGCTGCGGCGTGGGCTTCAAACTCATGCAGGCGTTTGCGCTCAATAACGGAATAGAGTTCAACAAGCTGCTCCCGCTGCTCGACCTTTGCGCGGTGAGCATAGCAAGCGACATAGTGCCGATAACCGGCGAGAACCGCATTCTTGCCTATCACGGGCTTAGGAGAATTAACAGCAATCCTTCCACCGGGCTCGAGGCAATAATAGAAATATGCGGGCTTTCCGACAAGGAAATAACCATGAACGACATAGTGTTCAAGCTCGGCCCAAGGCTCAATGCTTCCGGCCGTATGCAGAACGGAAAGGAAGCCGTGGCGCTGCTGGTGGAGCGAAAGCACGAAAAGGCCGTTGAGATGGCTAACCGCATAAACCTTTATAACGAGGCGCGCAAGGACCTCGACAAACAAATGACCGAAGAAGCAAACAAGATAGTAGACGGTCTGGAAAATCTCGACAACCTGCGCTCGCTCGTAATATACGATCCGTCATGGCACAAAGGTGTGATAGGCATTGTGGCTTCGCGTCTTACCGAAATATACTATCGCCCGGCAGTAGTGTTGACTCTTAGCGATAATCTTGCCACAGGTTCGGCGCGTTCAGTGGCCGGATTCGACATATACAAGGCCGTGGAGAGTTGCCGCGACTTGCTTGAGAACTTCGGCGGGCACACTTATGCTGCCGGCATGTCCATGAAGCCGGATAACGTGCCTGAATTCAAACGCCGTTTCGAAGAATATGTGGAGCAGCACATAAGCGACGAGCAGACCGAGGCAAGTCTCGACATATCCGCCGTGATAGATTTCAAGGACATCACCCGCAAGTTCCAGAACGACCTGAAGAAATTCAATCCTTTCGGGCCGGGTAATCCCAAACCGCTTTTTTGCACCCGCCGCGTTTACGATTACGGCACGAGCAAGGTTGTTGGCCGCGAGCAGGAGCACATAAAGCTCGAGCTTGTAGACAACAAATCGAACAACATAGTAAACGGCATAGCCTTCGGGCAGAGTTCGCAGGCGCGGTATATCAAGACTAAACGCGCTTTCGACATTTGCTATACCATAGAAGAGAATACCCACCGCCACGGCGAGCTACAGTTGCAGATAGAAGACATACGCCCGGCCGAAGAATAGACTTCCCGCTTGCAACAAGGCATATCGTCCGGCAAAGAAGGCACGTGTCTTGCACGTAAAGGCGCGCCCGCCGCGAGTGCCGCCAAAAAATGTCTTTTGCAAGGGTGATATACGTTTTTTGAATGGACAACCGTTTCAGGGAAATACTCAAGACTTATTGGGGGTACGATGATTTCCGCGGCATTCAGCGGCAAATCATCGAAAGCGTGGCCGAGGGGCGCGATACGTTAGGCCTTATGCCCACGGGCGGGGGCAAGTCGGTTACGTTCCAGGTGCCCACGCTTGCAAGCAACGGCTTGTGCCTTGTCATTACGCCTTTGATAGCGCTGATGAAAGACCAGGTGGCCAACCTCCGTGCCAAAGGCATAAAGGCCACCGCCGTGTATAACGGCATGTCGCGCGGTGAAATCATAACAAATCTTGAAAACTGTATTTTCGGCGACTACAAATTCCTTTACGTGTCGCCCGAAAGGCTTTCGTCAGAGCTTTTTATAGCGAAAGCCGTAAAAATCCCGGTTGCCCTTATTACTGTCGACGAGGCCCACTGCATATCGCAATGGGGCTACGACTTCCGTCCGTCGTATCTCCAGATTGCTGAGGTGCGCAAGTTCTTCCCGGACGTTCCCGTGCTTGCCCTTACAGCTACAGCCACCGAAGAAGTGGCCACCGACATACAGGACAAACTGCTGTTCCGCAGCCCGAACGTTTTTCGCATGAGTTTCGAACGCAAAAACCTTACATACGTGGTTCGGCGCGCCGAAAACAAGACAGAGGAGCTTCTGCATATTCTCAACAGTTTGCACGGTACGGCCATAGTGTACACCCGCAACCGCAAGGATACCTACGACATTGCCAAGATACTTAAAAGCGAAGGAATAGTGGCTTTGAATTACCATGCCGGCCTTACAGCCATAGACAAGGACCTGAGGCAAAAAAGCTGGACCGAGGGCGAGACGCGCGTAATAGTCGCAACCAACGCTTTCGGCATGGGAATAGACAAGGCCGACGTAAGGCTCGTGGTGCACATGGAAGCTCCCGATTCGCCCGAGGCATATTTTCAGGAAGCCGGTCGGGCGGGGCGTGACGGAAAGCAGGCTTACGCCGTACTGTTATACAACCGCGGCGACAGGACAAAGCTCTTGCGGCGCATTCCCGAGAATTTCCCGCCCGTAAAGACGATACTCGACATCTACGAACACCTGGCTTATTACTTCCAGCTCGCACTGGGCGACGGCTTCGGCGCATACTATGAGTTCGATATACAGAAATTCTGTGTGCAATACCGTTTCTTTCCCGAGACAGTGGTCAGTGCGCTAAAGATTCTCACACGGGCTGGATACATCGACTTTTCGGAAGAAGAGGAAGTGAAGTCGAGAGTGCTGTTCATGACCGAACGCGACGAATTGTACCGGCTGGACAATACCGCCCGGCGTTCTGAACTTGTCATCCAGGCGCTCCTGCGCAATTACGGCGGGTTGTTCGCCGATTATGTTTACATCGACGAAAACGTGCTGGCCGAACGCACAGGCCTGACTGCCGACGAGGTGCACGAAACGCTCAAGCAACTGTCGCACCAACGCATAATACATTATATACCGCACAAAAGAACACCGCGTATAATATATACGCAAAGGCGCGAGGACATAAGCCGCATTCATATCGGTCCTGAGGTTTACGACACACGAAAGGAAGAATACAGCCGGCGCATACACACCATGATAGAGTATGCCGAAAGCGATGTGTGCCACAGCCGTTTCCTGCTCAACTATTTCGGCGAAAAGGAAGCCGGCGATTGCGGAAAGTGCGAGGTGTGCCTCGAACGGAAACGCGACAGGCAAAGCGCGGAAAAGGCGGAAGCCGGGGCGCGCGATTATATAATGAGTGTGCTGGCCGACGGCAGGCCACATTATGCTGCCGAACTGCACGCCCCGCGCCTGAGGAGCGAAGCCGTGTCGGACGCATTGAAAGCAATGCTGGAAAAAGGCGAAATAACAATGTCCGACGGCATGTATGTCATGCCCCGAAGCAAGGCATGAAACAATTTATAGCAGCAAGGAAAGCAGCAGTATCATAATAACAATGGCACTCACGATTCCCAGGCAGCCCGTGCCGCCGTCCGGCCGGTTGTCTTGCGGGTTGTTGTCGTTCCGGTTATCGTCGTAACTGCCGTTGTAGTAGTTTTCGTCCTCCTCGTCCAACGACTCGTCAAATATAATCTCCTCTATATCATCCATACCATACAAAGGTACGGAAAGCAATCGACAAATACGCCCGCAAATGGGCAAAAGAAAACGCGGCAAAACGGCGGCGTGCAAATTGCGGCACACGGGCACGGAAAAGCGGGAAAAATATTTTTGAAGAAAAAATTTTTACTTTCCAACTTTTCAAAACACCTCCCTTGTTTTTTAAAATACAAGGCACATATTTCGAAATTCGAGCCACTAATTTTAAAATTCAAGGCACATATTTTTCGCCATATATACACCCGCTGATTTTCAGTTACTTGCAAGGTGACTGTTTTTGTCTGCAAAATCGTCCGGTACTCCAGGCGGGTGTAAATAAAAAGCGGAAGGCCTTCCGTGAAAAGGAGGGCCTTCCGCCGTATATAATATTGTGTGTTGCTTAAATCCTGTCGATGTATGCAATCACGTCGCCGCGGCTCACGGTGCTTCCCTGCTTTGCGCAGATTTCCACGAGCTTGCCGCCGAGGTTGGCGGGCACTTCGCTTATCTGGCCGTGCGTGTTCTCGATGTAGCAGAACAGGTCGCCTTCGTTGTAACTCTTGCCGATGTAAGGCTCGATGGCCGGAGCTGCCTCGCCTTCGCCCTGTATTTCCCAGAGCACGCGGCCGCTTTCGCGCGCCACAACGGGGTCGGCTTTGGCATGTTTCAGTTCCGAAATCTGTTCGGGTGTCATGCCTGCACCTGCCTTTGCGTCCTTTGCCTTTTGCAGGTCTTCGAGGAAGCGTTTCTTGGCCGCTCCGCTCTTGTAGTCGCGATACTGCGATTCGTGCATTGCGAATTCGAAGAGTTCTTCCTGGTCGGGTCCTTCGTCCCAGCCGTTTTCTTTCATTTCCTTGCGGAAGCGTTCGAGGTCGTCGGGATAGTTGCTCTGCGGGTCGGCCGTGGTGAACTCATATCCTTTTTCCTTTGCAAGTTCTACGAGCTCGGGTGCAACTTCGCCGGGCAGTTTCCCGCTCTTTCCGAGAATCATTCCCCAAATGCTGTCGTCCATCATCGAGTAGCGTGGTTTGCCCATGCTTTCGGTGAGCAGGTTCATGAGCGCGATGTTCTTTACATACTGGCTGAACGGTGTTACGAGTGGGGGATAGCCCACGCGCGGCCACACGTAAGCCACTTCGTTGAAGAGGCGTACGAGCAGTTCGTCTTCGCTGTATGGTTTCTCGCCCTTGCTCTCGCGGTTGTGGTTGATTGCGCTCATCACGCCTTTGAGGTCGGCCATCATGGAGCCCATCATGCCGCCGGGAAGGCCGCAGCCGAGCAGCAGCGAACTCATGAGTTTGTTGTTGGGGTTCATGAAATAGCCGAGGAAGTCGTCGATGAACTCCTGGGTGAGCGAACGTACCTCCATGTAAGCGTCCATGTTGATTTCGGGAACGTCGAAGCCGGCGTTCTTGAGCATGCTTTGCACGGAGATAATGTCCGGGTGTATCTTTCCCCACGAAAGCGGTTCGACAGCAGTGTCGATTATGTCGGCACCTGCGCGGCAAACTTCCAGTATTGAAGCCATCGAAAGGCCGGGGCCCGAATGTCCGTGGTACTGTATTATTATTTCGGGATGTTTTGCCTTTATCATTGCCACGAGGCGGCCCAGCATGGCTGGCTGTCCTATTCCGGCCATGTCTTTAAGGCATATTTCGGGTGCGCCCTCGGCTATGAGCTTGTCGGCTATCTCGCTGTAATATTCGGCCGTGTGTATGGGCGACGTTGTTATGCAGAGCGTGGCCTGCGGAGTCATTCCGGCGTCGAGAGCGTAGTGGATGCTCGGGATTATGTTGCGCACATCGTTAAGGCCGCAGAATATGCGGGGGATGTCAACGCCCTGTGCGTGTTTTACGTGGTACATGAGCTTGCGCACGTCGGCCGGCACGGGGAACATGCGCAATGCGTTCAAGCCGCGGTCGAGCATGTGTGTCTTTATTCCTACTTCGTTGAACGGTTTGGTGAAAGCACGCACCGCCTGGTTAGGGTTCTCGCCGTAAAGGAGGTTGACCTGCTCGAAAGCACCGCCGTTGGTCTCTACACGTGCAAAGCACCCCATTCGTATAATCGCGGGAGCAACGCGCTCGAGCTGGTCTTTGCGCGGCTGAATTTTCTTTTTCATATCCTTAATGTTTCGTATTTATGCCAATACGTTTTGTCGTTGTTATTGAATCCGCATATCCTTAACCCGCGTAACGGTCGGTTGTGTTTGCGGGTTTTGCACATAATCGCGGTTTAAGTGCAACATCGGTGGCAAATTTATATATTTTCTGCGACATGAACGCAAAAACAAGTATCTTTGCTGCCACAAATCGGTCGGTAGCAGTGCGGTTAGTAAGTGGAGTTTGTTTTTTGCGCCCTGCCACGTTGCAAAACCGTATAATTCCGGCCGCAAATACTCAAGCATTCATGATAGGAACCATAGCAAACGTTTGCACAATAATTATCGGTAGCGTGGCGGGAAGCCTCGCACGCCGGGGAATAAAGGAAAAATACCGCAGCGCGCTGTTCAACGCCCTGGGGTTGGCGTGCCTTGTGCTGGGCGCGAACACGGCTATCAAATACATGCCGCAGAGCGAATATCCCGTGCTGTTCATCGCGTCGCTGGCCGTCGGGGGACTGATAGGCACGGTGCTCGACCTTGACGGCAGGTTCAAGAAAGCCACGTCGAAGATAGGAGGCTCCAACCTGGCAGAGGGACTGACTACGGGATGCTTGCTTTATTGCATAGGGACGCTCTCGATGGTAGGCCCGGTTATGAGCGCGCTGTTCGACGACAACACGTTCCTTTTTACCAACGCCATGCTCGACCTCGTTACTTCCACCGTGCTTGCCTCGACTTATGGTATAGGCATGTTGCTGGCCGCGCCGGTGCTTTTCTGCTGGCAGGGTACGTTTTATCTTATTGCAAAGGTGTCGAGTTCCGCCATTTCCGACGCACTGATAGCCGAAGTCTCGATAGTGGGCGGGGTGCTGATTGTATGTTCCGGACTCAGTTTGCTGAACATAAAGGACTGCCATACGCTGAACCTTATCCCCTCGCTGCTCGTGCCCGTGCTGTTCTTTGCGGCAAAATTCCTGCTGTTCTGACGCGGCATGGGCGGAGCCGTTTACCGCGGCACAAAAACGGGTATCGTTTTCTGTCTGCCTTTTTGGCGCGGTTTTCAAACGGGTTTTCAAGGGGTGAAAAATATGTGCCTTGTATTTTAAAATATGTCTGACATATTTCGAATTATGTCAGACATATTTTTTATTTGCTCCCATGCGGGGTTAACGGCGTGAAAATCAGTTTTCACTTTTTCTGGCCACGGAAGCCTTTTTCATGCCCCTGTATTATTGCAAAAAACGCAGGGAGCGATTCACATCGTTCCCTGCATAATTTAACAACTAAAAAAGAAGAAAACGAGAGGTCATTGTCCTGATACAAGTGCCTCCGTGTCTTTGGCTATCAGCAATTCCTCGTCGGTGCCTATTACAGCTATGGTTACTTTGCTGTCGGCAGCCGAGATAATCTCGTCGGCACCGGAATTTGCGTTGTTCTTGGCCTCGTCTATCTTTATGCCGATCGATTCCAGACCGTGCAGGGCGTCGTAGCGCACGCTTGCCTGGTGCTCGCCCACGCCGGCGGTGAAGATTATTGCGTCTACGCCACCCATGGCAAAGGTGTATGCTCCTATGTATTTGCGTATGCGGTAGCAATATACGTTGAGTGCCAGCGCTGCGCGTTCGTTGCCTTCGCTTACGGCCTTGTCTATCTCGCGCATGTCGCTCGATACGCCCGACATTCCCTGTATGCCGGATTTCTTGTTCAGGATGTCGGCCATTTCCTGCGCGCTGATTCCCATGTGGTCCATGAGGAACGTCACAATCGAGGGGTCGACGTCGCCGCTGCGCGTGCCCATTACGAGGCCTTCGAGCGGCGTAAGGCCCATCGAGGTGTCTACAACCTTGCCGCCGTCGATTGCGGTTATCGAAGCGCCGTTGCCTATGTGGCAGGTGATGATTTTCTTTGTAGTGATGTCCCAGTTAAGGAATTCGGCCGCACGTTGCGATACAAAGCGGTGCGATGTGCCGTGGAAGCCGTAACGGCGTATCTTGTATTTCTCGCATATATCATACGGCAGCGCGTAGGTGTAGGCGTAATCGGGCATTGTCTGGTGGAAAGCCGTGTCGTAAACGAACACTTGCTTTACTTCCGGCAGGTTTTTCTTTATTGCAAGGTAGCCTTTCAGAGCCGCGGGGTTGTGCAGCGGTGCGAGTTCACTGTAGTCCTCGAGGTTGCTGATTACCTCGGGGGTGACAATTACGCTGTGCGTTGACTTTCCGCCGTGCACCACACGGTGGCCCACGGCGTCAATTTCGCCGAACGATTTGATTGCACCGTTTTCTGCGTCGGTGAGCGTGCGAAGTATGAAATTGATACCTTCTTCGTGGTTGCTTATTGGAGCGTTTACCACTTTGCTCTGCCCGTCGGCGTTTTTGAACTTGAGAATCGGGTCGTCGAGGCCTATTCTCTCCATGCCTCCTGCGGCAATGACATTGCGGGTGCTCATGTCGTAGAGTTTGTACTTGATAGAGGAGCTTCCGCAGTTGATTACAAGGATTTTCATCTAATTCTGTATTGTAGGTGTATGTATGTTTCGGAAAAATGGTAGCTGCGGCATGTTTGCCGCCGCCTGTATGAAGGGTTATCCGTTGTTCTTGGCGTAGATGGCCTGATTGGCCGTTACGGCTATCATCTTGAACACGTCCTCGCTGGAGCAGCCGCGGCTAAGGTCGTTTACCGGGCGTGCTATTCCTTGCAGTATCGGGCCTATTGCGTCGGCGTTGCCCAAACGTTGCACGAGTTTGTAGCCGATGTTGCCTACTTCGAGGTTTGGCACTACAAGCACGTTGGCGCGTCCTGCCACGCATGAACCGGGTGCTTTGGTGGCGCCTACTTCCGGCACGATGGCCGCGTCAAGTTGCAGTTCTCCGTCGATAATCAGGTCGGGAGCCAGCTGTTTTGCCTTTTTGGTAGCTTCGACAACCTTGTCGACTACCTCATGCTTGGCCGAGCCGTGCGTTGAGAAGCTCAGCATGGCCACGCGTACTTCCTTGAACTTGGCCACACAGCTTGCCGTGCGTGCCGTGCAGACTGCTATCTGCGCAAGCTGGTCGGCGTCGGGCGCGGGGGTTACTGCTGTGTCGCCCATTACGAGCACGCCGTCCTCGCCGAACTGGTGCATTTTCGTAAGTATTATCATTCCGCCCGACACGCAGGTTATTCCCGGTGCGGTTTTTATTATCTGCAATGCGGGACGCAGCACGTTGCTCGTGGTGTTTCGCGCGCCGGCCAGCTGCCCGTCGGCGTCGCCTGCCTTTATCATCACGCAGCCCAGGTAAAGGGGGTCTTTCACCAGTTCGCGCGCCTGCTCGATGGTCATCCCTTTGTTCTTGCGTATCTCGGCCAGGAGTTGTGCGTATTCTTCGGCTTTGGGGTTATTGAGCGGGTCGATTATGGTGGCTTTTTCTATGTTGTTAAGTCCCATGTCCTTTGCGAGCGAAAGTATTTCGTCGCGGTTGCCCAACAGAATAATGTTTGCCATACTTTCAGAGAGGGCGCGGTTTGCCGCGCGGAGGGTACGTCGTTCTGTACCTTCGGGCAAAACTATGCGTTGGAGATCTTGCTTTGCTGCTTTAATCAACTGATTGATTATGTCCATTTTATTTTGTGTTTATATTGAGCCTGAAGTGTAAGGGCCGGTACAGGGAAGCCGCAGCCGCGTCGGGCGGTCAAGGGTGGCGTTGCTTTATCGGCGATTGTCCGTAAATGCAAATGCATTACGAAGCAAAGATACTTATTTTATAACTATAAATGAATGCTTTTCGTATGCTATTTAACACAATTCTCGTGTGTCGGGCTAAAAAATGGAAATACCCGTCGCAAGGTCCGGACGGGTATGAATATGCCGGGGCATTCTGTGCCCATGCGTGCACTTGCGAAACACGGCGGTGGAGTTTTATGAACCTTTTCCGGGAGGTAAGAAAAAATATGTCTGACATATTTTAAAATAGGTCAGACATATTTTGAAATATCTCAGAGATAATTTTCCGGAGGGTTAGAACAGTGTCGGCTCGTCGGAATTGGTTTCATCCGCCGTGCCTGGTGAAACGCTGTCGGCGGCGTCGGGATTTTCATTTTCCTGTTCTGCCGTTTCAGGCTCTTCGGGTGTCTCCGGCGAAGGCAGTTGTTCCACCGAATCAACCTCGTAGACGGTAATGCGTTTGCCGCGCGCCTTGTAGCTTTTCACGCCCACGAATGTTTCTGCGTCAACCTCTATGTTTCCCCTGAAAGCGTCAGCCCCGCCAAATACAATGTTGAAACGCGGTGCAGCGTCGGACGTAAGAGCCACTAACTTTGTTTCGGGATTTTCACCCAGGTAATTCTGCGGTTTGTTTGCACGTTCGAAATTGAAACGTTTCAGGTAGAGTTTACCGCCTTGGTCGGCGTCGAACAATACGGCTGTCCATACGGTAGACTCGTTGAATTTAATTATTTTGAAAACATTCGGCTCGTAATGGTTGTTGAGGTCGAAATCAGTGGTATAGAAATTGCCGTCGGAAAGCACTACGAGTATACGGTCTCCGCCGTGGAACTCGCCAAGATACTCCCCGCGTTCGTCAACGTTTAGGCGGCCTATGTCGCTGTCGAACCATATCTTGCAGCCTCCAAGCGTCGACTCGCCGTGGCTTTTCAGCGTTATGCGGTAGACGTCGTTCTTCGTAAGCAGGTTGCCCTGGCTTTGCCGGCCCTTTATCTGGAGCTGCCCGAAGTCGCGTTCGAAAATAAGTTTCTTGAGTTTGGGATTGGGTTTCAGGGCAACCTTTATTATTTCGGCCTCGCCATTGGGATTTGCGGTGAAGTAAGAGACACGGCTTCCCGGTTTGCCTTGCGTAAGGTCGTACTCACGGTCGTGTGTTATTGACGTAACGTTGAATCGCTTGTAATAGTAATTGCCGGTCTTGCCGTCGCGATACACGGCGTTGTAGGTGGTTCGCCTGTCGTTCTTCTTGAACACGGCTATGTGTATAATTTCGGCCTTGCGTTTCTCTTTTACGGAACGTTCCGTCTCGCCTACGAACACCTTGTCGGCTATGCGGGTTACTTTATAAGTACCGTCGCGGTAGAACAGAATTACATCGTCGATGTCGGAGCAGTTTTCTACAAATTCATCGTGCTTCAGCCCTGTTCCTATAAACCCGTCAGCCCGGTTTATGTAAAGCTTCTCGTTTGCTTCGACAACCTTTGTTGCTTCTATTGTGTCGAATGAGCGTATTTCGGTAAGCCTCGGGTGCTCGCTGCCGTATTTCTCCTTAATTATGTGATACCAGTTGCTCGTTACCTCGACCATGTTTTGCAAATCGGCGTCGATTTTGTCGATTTCAGCCTTTGTGCGTGCAATCATCTCCTCGGCCTTGTCCTTGTTGAACTTGAGTATGCGCGCCATTTTTATTTCCATGAGCCGCAGGATGTCGTCTTTTGTTACTTCGCGCAGTAATTGCGGATAGAAAGGCGTAAGGCGGTTGTCGATGTGCTCGCATGCGGAGTCCATGTCGGGAGCGTTTTCAAATTCGCGGTCTTTGTATATTCGTTCTTCTATGAAGATTTTTTCGAGCGAGGCGTAATGCAGCGTTTCCAGCAGTTCAGCCCGGCGTATTTCCAATTCCTTTTTCAGCAGTTCCTTTGTGCGCTCCACATTGTAGCGCAGCACATCGCTAACGGTGAGAAAGCGCGGCTTTTGGTCTTCCACCACGCAGCAGTTTGGCGATATGCTTACTTCGCAGTCGGTAAAGGCGTAAAGCGCGTCGATTGTCTTGTCGCTGCTTGTGCCGGGAGCGAGGTGTACAAGGATTTCCACTTGTGCGGCAGTGACGTCGACAACGTTTTTTACTTTTATCTTTCCCTTTTCAATGGCTTTGAGTATGGAGTCGATAAGTGTTGTCGTTGTCTTGCCGTATGGAATCTCGGTTATCGAAAGCGTTTTCGAGTCTATCTTGTTTATTTTGGCGCGTACCTTTACGCTTCCGCCGCGCATTCCGTCGTTGTAGCGCGATACGTCGATATATCCGCCTGTCGCAAAGTCGGGATACAGGTGGAACTCCTCCCCGTGAAGGTATTTTATGGCAGCGTCGCAAAGTTCGTTGAAATTATGCGGCAGTATTTTCGATGAAAGTCCCACGGCTATGCCTTCTGCTCCCTGTGCCAGCAGTAACGGAAACTTTACCGGCAGGGTTATCGGTTCCTTGTTGCGTCCGTCGTAAGAAAGTTTCCATTCTGTTGTCTTGGAATTGAACAGCACGTCGAGCGCGAACTTTGAAAGCCTTGCTTCGATGTAACGCGGGGCGGCAGCCCGGTCGTCGGTGAGAATGTTCCCCCAGTTTCCCTGGCAGTCGATAAGCAGGTTCTTCTGCCCGAGTTGTACAAGCGCGTCGCCTATCGAGGCGTCTCCGTGCGGGTGGAACTGCATTGTCGCTCCCACTATGTTTGCAACCTTGTTGTAACGCCCGTCGTCCATGCGTTTCATGGAGTGCAGTATGCGCCGCTGCACGGGCTTGAGCCCGTCGGATATATGCGGCACGGCACGTTCCAGAATTACATAACTGGCATAGTCGAGAAACCAGTTTTCGTACATTCCCGAAAGCTGGTGTGCGACATTTTCGTCCTTAGGATTGCCAGGACGGTAGTCGGAGTGCTGTTCTACGTCGATTTCGCGGTTTTCGTCAGACATAATGCAGTGATGTTTTTTAATTCAACGGTTTGTTCCGTAACAGTGCCGCCGCCGTTGTAAGCTAAAAACGGAACAATACGAATTTTCTATGCAAAGTTAACAAAAAATACGTTATACGTCGGTCATGCCCATACAATAATAAGTTGTCGGAGGCGTTATGAAAAAGTATAATACTGCGACAAAATGCGCAAGCTGACGATATTGCTCCTTACATTGACTTTTGCATTCACTTCCGCAACCTATGCGCAGAGGCGGACGGTGCAAAACAAACCCTATATCGATTACCGTAAGTTCCATTACGGCTTTTTGTTTGGTGTGCATTCGCAAGGTATATCGTTCGAGAATAATGGTTACATCGAACCTACCACCGGCGAGCAATGGTATGCCGAAGACAGCCGCATGAATATCGGCTTTACGGTAGGAGTGCTGGGCGAATGGAGACTGAACCAGTATTTTGCGCTGCGCGCAACGCCGTCGCTGCACTTCGGGCAGAAGAGTATAGTGTTCCGCGAGCAGGCCACGAAGCGGGAAACTACGCAAACCATGAAGTCTACTTATATTTCCGTTCCTGTGGATATAAAATTCGCCGCCCCGCGCTTCAACAACTACCGCCCTTACCTTTTGGCCGGAGTAAACCCCATGTACAATCTTACGCGCCAAAAGCAGGAAAACATCCTTACCAAGCCTTTCGATATTTACCTGGAGTTCGGTTTGGGTTGCGACTTTTATCTGCCGTATTTCAAACTTATACCGGAACTGAAGTTCTGTATCGGGCTTCTTGATATACTCGACAAGGACCGCAGGGCCTTGCGAGACAAAAACAAACTCGTCTATACGCAGTCGGTCAACAAGTCAAAAGCCGATATGGTTATCCTTACTTTTTATTTTGAATAGTTTTACACAGCCCGCATTGGGGCACGAAAAAAATATGTCTGACATATTTTGAATTATGTCAGACATATTTTAAAATATCTCAGAGATAATTTTTCTTTGCTCCTTGAAGGGGTGTCCTTTTATGCCTGTATGGTTACTTATTCAAGTTTGTATTTAATCCACTTGCAGTTCTCTTCCAGCCAGCGCAGCGTCTTGGCCGGTGCGTCGCACGTGGCATAGTCGGCGCCGAGTATGGCGGCACGCAGCCATGTGTCGGGCGAGTCGGTCTGCCAGAGGCTCACTTTCAGTTTTGCCTTATGCGCAAGTATTACATTGTTGCGCGTGGTGCCGTTCAGGCTTCCGGCCACGCAGTCGGCCTGCACGTCTATTGCGTCTATTATCGATTTGCTGTCAATGGGATTTCCGGTGATATACGTTGTCTTTGCGTCGGGGAAAAGTTCGCGTATAATCCTGAGCGGGCGCTTGTCGAACGATGTGAATACGTACACCGAGTGTTCCGGCTTCTTTCTCATGGCCGTTTCGTAAAGTTTCTTGCAGTATTCGCGCAGCATGGCCTCATCATAATAAGCCTCTTTCGAATCGGTTTTCATTTCGCACTCCACGTACATGTAATCCTTGTCGGCCAGGTGGTCGAAGAATTCCTCGGCCGTGGGCAGCGGGTTGCCTTTTGCCGTTTTCAGCTCGCGCACCTCGGCTATAGTCATCGACTCAACCGTTTTGTCGACGTTGAACATGCGTTTTAGCGTTGCGTCGTGGTTTATTACCACTACTCCGTCCTTTGTCATGCGGAAATCGGTTTCGTATGCGCGCACTCCGGCGGCGTAAGCTTTGCTGAACCCGTCGATTGTGTTTTCGTCTACCTCGTATTTTCCGCCGCGGTGGGCTATCAGAATGTGTGTCTGCCCGATGGCTTCCTGGGCAAGTGCTTCGGCTGCGCCGGCAAACGCTGCGCAGCATAGCATAAGGGTTGCTTTTTTAAGTATGTTCATTTTGCAAATGTTTTTATGTGTTTTCAGGGATATGTTTTTGTGCATTCGTGTTTTGTTGCAGGCAATTATGCGCTTTTGCCCGGCCTTACAGTTTCTCGAAACGGGCGTTCCAGCCTCCTCCGGGTTGCATTACAGCCTTGAGTACGTCGTTTTTAGTGACGGTAAGCACTGTTTTCCTGTAGTCTTCTGCATTACGGTCGGCGTTAACCCCGTCGCTGAAAACGGTTGCGCGGTATTTTCCCTCGCCCAGGAAACTTAGGGGCACGTCGAGCGTGCGTGCCGTCCAGTTTGTCATTGCTGCCGCGTGCCATACGTCACCCTTGCGGCGTGCTCCGAGGAAATATTCGCCCGCTTTGGCCGCAAGTGTGCGTGATTCGTCGAAAACGCACGGAACGGCGGCAATGTATTCCGTGCATTCCCTTTCCTTGTAATAGTTCTGCGGAGCGTCGCCCATTATTTGCAGCGGAGAGTCGAACAGGGTGTAAACCGCCATGTGGTGCGCCCGTGTGCCTATGCTCATGGGAGCGTCGTTTACGGGGCGGAAACCGGCGCGCGTGGCGTTACGCATGAGGCCGGGCGTGTAGTCGAGCGGACCGACGAGCATTCGCCCGAAAGGCACTGTCACGTCGTAGCGCGGAAAGTCTACCGACGGTTGTCCGTTTGCCGTTTTGAGCCATTTGCACTGTTCCAGTCCTTTTACGCCCTCGTAGGTCATTACGTTTGGATAGGGCCGGTGCAGGCCCATGGGTTTTGTGCCGTGATAGTTGATTATCATTTTGTGTTCGGCGGCCGCTTTTGCCAGTTCCCGCAGCGAGGCTACTACCGGCTGGTCGTCGTTGTCTATGTGGTCGATTTTGAATCCTTTCACTCCCAGGTCGGAATAGTGCTTGAAAGCCTTGTCGGCCACGGGGAGTATCTCGTCCCAGTCAACCCACAGTATTAAGCCCACGCCTTTTGCCTTGCCGTAGTCAACCAGCGCCGGAAGGTTGAGCGAAGGCTTTACTTCGAAAATGTCTTTTCCTTTCCAGCCGTCATCGATGATGAGGTAAGCCACTCCGAACTGCGAGGCGAAGTCGATGTAATATTTATATGTGTCGGTGTTTATTCCCGATTTGAAATCCACGCCCGCTATGTTGTGGGCGTGCAGCCATTCCCAAGCAGCTTTCCCCGGTTTAATCCACGACGTGTCGTCTATGCGGCACGGTTCGGACAGTTTCATTGTTATGTCGCACTCTGCCAGTTGCGTGTCGTTGCCTGTTACTACGACAACGCGCCATGGCATGGCGGCTGTACCCTGTGTTTCGGCTATGTATCCGAGGCGTTCGAGGTTCTTTGTCGTTTTCAGGTTGGTAGGCTGGTTTATTTCCATTACAATCCCCTTTGGCACTCCTGCAAATTCCGATATTATAGAGTTCTGTCTGTCGGGGTTTTTCTTTACGAACATGCTGGGGTAGTTGGCATAACCCACGTCGAGCAGCGTTGCTTTCATTCCGCCTTCCAGGTCTACTATGAGCGGTATTGAGCTTAGTTTGCCTTCACTCATTTGCGACAGTTGCTGTTCGGTGTAGTATGTCTCGAAGTTGGTGGCGTATCGTTCGCCTTTAGTCGGGCCTATGTAAGGAACGAAAGCGCGGTAGTCCTTGTCGAAATTGTATTCTACCTGTTCGTTTTTTACCTTAATTGTGCCTTTCGTGTTTCCGACAAAGCGATAGGCCGCCGCGTCGTCGTACACGCGGAACTCAACGGAGTAACCTTTGCAATCGAGTGTGAGCAACGTGTAATTGTCCCTCACTTTCGAGCGGCGGTAGAAAGGAGTGTCGAACGATGTGTCGGTGCGGGTGGTCCTGGCTTTGGCTTTCTTTACGTTGCGGCCCCACACCGTGCCGTCATCAAGGGTGAGCGACAGCTCCGAGGCCGCCAGCACGGTGCGCCCCTCGCGCGTGAGCGTCCAGGTTGTGCGTTCTCCTGTTTCGATGTCTACCACCAGCTTTCCGTCGGGCGACTTTGCTGTGAATTTCTTTGCCGCGGCAGCGGGCAGCATGGTCGCGCATGCCACTATGGCGGCTATAACCAGCAGTGTCCTGTGTTTCATGGTTTTTTGTCTTTTGAGGAAATATGTTCTTTTAAACTTTGTTTCACAAATTTACAACAGAATTTTCATTATCGGGGGGCAAAGCAGGCGCAACTTCTCAAATATTGGCCAAAACTTCACAATCCTGCGGCTGCATAAGCGGTTTTGCATGTGTTGCAGACGGCACGGAAAGTGTCGTTCGCAACGGGCATAAAAGCAACGTCGGTTTTTGTCCGCCTTTTCGGGACATGTTTCAATATAGTTTTCAGGGGGCAAAAAATAGGTCTGAGATATTTTAAAATACAAGGCACGTATTTTAAAATATGTGCCTTGCTTTTTTTCTTTTCTCCCATGCGGGTAAAAAGTGCTGAAAATCAGTTTTCAATTTTTCCTTTCCCGGAACGCCGTTTTTCCGTCCCGATTTTCTGTCGGGCGATGTCCGTATTGCGGTGCAGCGGCGCGGGGAGAGAATGCAAAACAAAAGGCGGCACCCGCTCGGGGCACCGCCTTCGGCTTGTATGCTTGTCGCAACTTTGCGGTTATTGTTTCTCGAAACGAGCGGCCCATCCTCCGCCGGGTTGCATTACGGCCTTGAGCACGTCGTTCTTGGTAACGGTTTGTGTAGTTACCTTGTAGTCTTCGGCGTTGCGGTCGGCGTTCACGCCGTCGCTGAATATGATGGCCTTGTACGTGCCTTCGCCGAGGAACGTCAGCGGCACGTCAACGGTGCGCGCGTCCCAGTTTGTGAGTGCTCCGGCAAACCACGTGTTGCCCTTGCGTTTTGCCGACACGATGTATTCGCCCACCTTGGCCGACGTAACCACCGATTCGTCGAACACCGCCGGAATTGCGGCGAGGAACTCGGTGCATTCGTGCTCCTTGTAGTATTCCGACGGGGTGTCGCCGAACATTTGCAGCGGGGCATCGTATATGGAGTATATTGCCAGCTGGTGAACACGCGTGCCCTGGCTCATGGGCAGGTCGTAAACAGGGCGGTATTGCCCGCGCGTGGCGTTGCGGAACAGGCCGGGAGTGTAGTCCATGGGGCCGATGAGCATACGGGCGAACGGTATTATCACGTCGTATCGCGGGAAGTCGTTTTTCTTGTTCTCGCTTATGTTAGGCATCCACTTGCAGTTCTCCAGTCCCATTACGCCCTCGAAGCCGAGTATGTTGGGGTAGGGGCGGTGCAGGCTCATGGCCTTGGCGCCGTGGTAATCGACAACGAGCTTGTACTTGGCAGCCAGCGCGGCAATGTCGCGCAGCGAAGCCATCATGAGCTGGTCGTCGTTGTCCATGAAGTCGATTTTGAAGCCTTTTATTCCCATGTCGGAATAGTGCTTGAAAGCCTGTTCGGTTACCGGCAGGAGGAATTCCCAGCGCGCCCACAGTATCACGCCCACGTTCTTTTCCTTTCCGTGTGCCACTATGGCCTCGAGGTCTATGTTGTCGTTCACCTTGAAGAGGTCGCTGCCGCACCAGCCGTCGTCGATAATTATGTATTCCAGGCCGTAGTCGGCGGCAAAGTCTATATAATATTTATATGTGTCGGTGTTCATGCCCGACTTGAAGTCCACGCCCGTAACGTTCAGCGCGCTCATCCAGTCCCAGGCCACGCGCCCGGGTTTTATCCACGAAATGTCGTCCAGACGGCAGGGCGCGGCCAGTTTTTGTGCTATGTCGCAGTCGGCAAGCTGTGCGTCGTTGTCGGTAACCACTATGGCGCGCCACGGCATGGTGCGCGAGCCGGATGTTTCGGCAATGTAGTCGCCGCGCTTGTAGGATTGCGTCTTGAATGTGGCCGGTTTGCCGGGCATGAGGTTCACGCCCTGCGGCACGCCTGCAAAGCTGGAGCAGATAGAGTTGGCTTTGGCCGGGTTTTTCTTCACGAACATGCCTGGGTAGTCTTCGCAGCCTGCGTCGAGAATGGTGGCCTTTACGTTGCCTCCCAAATCGACGATTACGGGAATGGTGCTCAGCGAGTCGGCAAACATTTGCGATATGTTCTGCTCGTCGTAGAGCGACTCGTAAGAGTATGAGTAGCGGTCGCCGCGGTTCAGGTTGTGCACGTAGGGCACAAATACCTTGTGGTCGCCGGTGAAGTTGTACTCGGCATACTCGTCCTTAATCTTGATGTTGCCTTTTGTCTGACCAACAAAGCGGTATGCCGCCGCGTCGTCGTACACGCGGAACTCAACGGAGTATCCCTTGCACTTGAGGGTGAGCAGGGTGTAGCGGTCCACCACTTTGGCGCGGCGGTAGAACGGGGTGTCGAACGATGTGTCGACGTTTGTAATCTTGCCTTTCGCCTTTTTAACGCCCGTGCCCCACACGGTGCCGTCGTAGAGCGTGAGCGAGATGTCTGAGGGTGCGATAATCTGTTTCTCGCCCAGGTTTACCTGCCATGTCAGTTTGTCTCCGGCAGAGACGTTGAGCGTTACTTTTCCTTCCGGCGACTTTACGGTGAAGTCCTTGGCCTGTACTGTGGCCAGGCACATTGCCGGGATGATTGCGGCCAGCGCAATGCGCATAGTCTTTCTAAACATTTTCTGTAGGTTTTATTGTGAGTTAATGGTATCAGATGTTTCCTACAAAGATATTGCTTTCTTGCGAAAAGCGTTTCGCAATAACACGAAAACTTACGGAATAGTTGTTCTAATCCCGCTTTGTCCGTTTACGGTTGTATAAATATTCGGGTGCGTCAACGGATTTTCGCAAAACTTTTTCCACCTGCCGCAAAGCCCGTAGGGAAGCCGGGAAAAATATGTGCCTTGTATTTTAAAATATGTCCGACCTATTTCAAAATATGTCTGACATATTTTTTATTTGCTCCCGGACGGGTAGAAAACCGTGCTTTCGGAATCCGGAAAAGTGCCTTGCAAAGGTGAATAAATATGCGCGTAGAGCTTTCCGAAACGGCGTAAATGTATAAATTTGCGAAGGGGGGGGATTGAAAATCGGGGTAAAAATATTTTTTATCCGCTTTTTTACTCGAAAAACTAACTTTTTACCGTCTAAAGTCGCAAAATTGTGTCAAGATAGCATAAAAATCACTATCTTTGCAGCAAATGTGCTGCGCAATGCCGGCAGGAATGTGGAATTTGCAATGCGTTGCGGCAGCGTTTACGTATAAGAATATCAGCGGTACAAGGCAATGCCTTTGCCGGAAATGAACAAGAATAATCCAATAGAAACTATGAGTAAAAACGAAGAAAAGACGGTAGGAGCATGCAACGCAGGAGTTGTAACGCTCGACGACTTCGCAGTGCGCTTCAGTGGTGATTCCGGCGACGGAATGCAGCTGGCGGGAAACATATTCTCAACCGTTTCGGCCATCGCGGGAAACGACATCTGCACGTTCCCCAATTATCCTGCCGACATACGCGCGCCGCAAGGCACACGCAGCGGAGTGTCGGCGTTCCAGGTACATGTGGGCGGAAAAAAGATTTATACGCCCGGCGACAAATGCGACTTGCTCGTGGCTATGAACGCTGCCGCGCTTGCCACGCAATATAAGTTTTGCAAGCCCGAAGGGGCTATAATAATCGATACGGATTCGTTCAAGGAAAGCGACCTTAAGAAGGCCGAATACACCACCAACGACGCTTTTGCCGAACTCGGCATTAAAAACGAAGTGATAGGTGTATCGATTACCACAATGGTGAAGGACTGCCTGGCCGACAGCGGCATGGACAACAAGTCGGTGCTCAAGTGCCGCAACATGTTCGCCCTCGGATTGGTGTGCTGGCTTCTTGACCGTGACTTGAAAGTGGCCGAAACGCTGTTGCGTGAGAAGTTTGCACGCAAACCGGCCGTAGCCGAAGCCAATGTGAAGGTGCTGGAAGCCGGATATAATTTCGGAAGCAACGTGCACGCTTCGATAGAACACACTTACCACATAGAGACGAGCGAACCGAAACGCCCGGGAAAATACATGGACATAAACGGTAACAAGGCAACGGCCTATGGCTTTATAGCAGCTGCAGAGAAAGCCGGGTTGCGCCTTTACCTCGGTTCTTATCCCATTACGCCGGCCACCGATGTGCTGCACGAACTGGCAAAGCACAAGTCGCTCGGAGTGGCAACGGTGCAATGCGAGGACGAGATAGCCGGATGTGCCTCGGCCATAGGCGCGGCTTTCGCAGGCGCACTGGCCGTTACTTCGACCTCCGGCCCCGGCGTGTGCCTTAAAAGCGAAGCAATGAACCTTGCGGTAATGACCGAGCTTCCGCTCGTGGTTCTCAACGTGCAGCGCGGCGGTCCTTCGACCGGTCTGCCAACGAAGAGCGAGCAGGCCGACCTGCTGCAGGCACTCTACGGCCGCAACGGCGAAAGCCCTATGCCCGTACTTGCAGCCTCGTCGCCCGTGGACTGTTTTTACATGGCCTATGAGGCAGCACGCATGGCGCTCGAGCACATGACACCGGTTGTTCTGCTTACCGACGCATTTATAGCCAACGGTTCAGGCGCGTTCCGCATACCCAGTATCTCCGATATGCCCGACATCGTTCCGCCTTTCGTAAAGGAAGAACAGAAAGGCAGTTGGACACCTTACCTGCGCAATCCTGAAACGGGCTGCCGTTATTGGGCGGTTCCCGGAATGCAAGGATTCGAACACGTTGTGGGTGGCTTGGAGAAAAGTAACGAGACCGGTGAGATTTCTGGCGACCCCGCTAACCATCAGCTCATGACCGACCTGCGCGCCCGCAAGGTTGCGATGATTCCGGTGCCCGACCTCGAGGTGGAAGGCGATTCCGACAACGCAGACATGCTTATCGTAGGCTTTGGCGGCACTTACGGCCACTTGCATTCGGCTCTTGACATAATGAAAGTTAAAGGCAGAAAGGTGGCTCTGGCACACTTCAAGTATCTGAACCCGCTTCCAAAGAACACTGCCGAGGTATTGCGCCGGTACAAACGTGTTGTCGTTGCCGAACTGAACGGCGGGCAGCTGGCTGCCTACCTGCGCATGAAAGTGGAGGGAATACATATTGAACAATACAACCAGGTAATGGGGCAACCCTTTAACGTGGGACGCCTTGTTGAGGCTTTGGAAAATATAATGGACAAGTGATATTCCAGTTGTCGCATGTAAGTGTATGCAAAATGCAGGCTAAAAGGAAATAGTTAGGATAACATCATAAAATGAATATAAAATCATGAGCGAATATACAGTAAACGATTTCAAGAAAGGACGTCCGCGTTGGTGTCCCGGCTGCGGTGACCATTTTTTCCTTGCTTCGCTGCACAAGGCTATGGCAGAGCTGGGCGTTGCACCTTATGATACTGCCGTAATATCGGGCATAGGTTGCTCGAGCCGACTGCCGTATTATGTAAAGACTTTCGGTATGCACACGATACACGGGCGTGCTGCCGCTGTGGCTACCGGTTTGAAGATAGCTTCGCCCGAAACCACGGTGTGGCAGATAAGCGGCGACGGCGACGGGCTCGCTATCGGCGGTAACCATTTCATACATGCAATACGCAGGAATGTAAATATGAATATGGTTCTTCTCAACAACCGTATCTACGGCCTGACGAAAGGACAGTATTCGCCGACATCGTTGCGCGGCTGTGTGAGCAAGTCGTCGCCTTACGGTACGGTGGAAGACCCGTTCCGCCCGGCAGAACTTTGTTTCGGCGCGCGTGGACGCTTCTTTGCGCGTTGCGTAGCTTCGGACGGGCCGTCTACTGTGGACGTGCTTCTTGCCGCAGCCCGTCATAAGGGTGCGTCGGTGGTTGAAGTGCTGCAACATTGCGTTATATTCAACAACACAAGCTACGACGATGTGTACTCAAAGGACGGCCGCGCCAGGAATGCAATATATCTGGAACATGGCAAGCCAATGCTTTTCGGCGAGAACAACGAGTACGGTTTAATGCAGGAAGGCTTCGGCCTTAAAGTGGCGAAGATAGGGGAGAACGGTGTTACGGTGGATGATATACTGGTTCACGACGCACATTGCGCCGACCCGACGCTGCAACTTAAGCTCGCTCTTATGGAAGGACCCGACTTCCCGCTGGCACTCGGCGTTATTCGCGATGTAGAAGCTCCCGCTTACGACGAGGAGGTACACCGCCAGATTGACGAGATAAGCGCGCAGAAGCCATATCATAATTTTGCCGAACTGGTAGACACGAACAATACGTGGACAGTGGAATGAGTTTTCACTGACCAGGCGGTTTATAGTATAAAATAAAGAGTACGCAATTCTTTTGAAAGATTGCGTACTCTTTTTATAGGTGGTTATGGCTTGATTTGCGGAATCAGTTGTTTATCGCCAAAGTGTTCGAAACGTAGCTCACGCGGTAGCGAATCAGTTTCCTTCCTTTGTCGCCTTTTACAATCAGTCCCTCGTTGTTCATGTCGTAGGTGCGGTGGCAACGGTCGCATACGGCGTGCCCGTTTTCTTCTATTCTCATAGCTTTTGCTATGTTATCGCTGCTCCAGCAGTTGGGACACGCACGGTCGTAGCATACAACGGGGTATTCTGCCGAACCTATGTCGTTAAGTGCTGAACGCCCTACAATGAATCCGCCTATACAGATATATGTCTGGTAGGCAGAGAGGGCAGTGCGGTTAACTTGAGCAGTAGATGTAAGCGATGAGAAATGGTAATAATTAGCGTCGGCCCATATTGCGCAGTATTCTCCAAATCCGTTAAGCGCTCCCTGCAATGGCGGTACAGACGTAACAGGCGAGAAAGTGAACGAGGCGCGGTAATTGGAGAATTTGCTTTCGACCATCTCGTTTGCGCATGACGTTAAAGACAACAGCATGGCTGCAGCAATGAACTGTCTGCCTGTTTTTCTTATTGGAGCGTAAATTAGCTTTTTCAGAGTCATAGCGTTTCGCATTCCGTTTCTCGAATCTGAACCTTTTAAGGCCATGTTAACCTTTAAGCAACTTTTGTTCGGCCTGCTCGGCGCGTTCAAAATGGAATTCGTTAATGGTATAGGCCATGAGTTCGGCTATCTTGTCGTTGCAAAGGTTGCCTATGCTTCCGGCATGAGTGTGGTGTATGTTCTTGTCAGGAACAAAATTCCCGGCTTCAATCTCAAGGCCAACCTGCTTGTATGCGTCGCGGAAAGATGTGCCGGACAGTACACGGCGGTTTACCTCTTCAACCGAAAACATTGCGTCGTAGCGTGGGTCATCAATAATATGTTCGTTTACTTCCGTGCGGGCTATGATGTATTCCGTCATCTGCAGGCAATCGAGCAATTCTTCGAATGCCGGCATGAATACTTCCTTTATAAGCTGGAAGTCGCGTGAATATCCCGAAGGCAGATTGTTCATCATCATTGTTATCTGTACGGGCAATGACTGCAACTTGTTGCTTTTAGCACGGATAAGTTCGAAAACATCGGGATTCTTTTTGTGCGGCATTATGCTTGAACCTGTGGTGCATTCTGCGGGAAGTTTTACGAAACCGAAGTTCTGCGAGTTGAACAGGCATGCGTCGAATGCCAGTTTGGAGAGCGTACTTGCAATACCTGCCATGGCAAAAGCTATGTTGCGTTCGGTCTTCCCGCGCCCCATTTGAGCATATACTACATTATAATCCATAGAATCGAAACCGAGCAGGTCGGTAGTCATCTGCCTGTCGAGTGGGAAGGATGAGCCATATCCGGCTGCGGAACCAAGAGGATTGCGGTTGGTAACACGATAAGCAGCGAGGAGCAGCTGCATGTCGTCGGCCAGACTTTCGGCATAAGCACCAAACCAAAGTCCGAAACTGCTGGGCATAGCCACCTGCATGTGGGTATATCCCGGCATTAAAACGTTTTTGTATTTTTCGCTTTGCTTCTGGAGTTCATTGAACAGGCTGTTGGCCGCTTCGGCGATGGTACGTATTTCGGAGCGGGCATAAAGTTTTAGGTCTACCAGCACCTGGTCGTTGCGCGAACGCCCGCTGTGGATTTTCTTTCCTACCACGCCCAACTTTCGGGTAAGCATAAGTTCTACTTGCGAGTGTACGTCTTCTATGCCGTCTTCTATTACTAATTTGCCTTCGTCTGCAAGCTTGTAGATTTCGCGCAGTTCTTCCAAAAGAATCTTTAGCTCATCAGCTGCAAGCAGACCAATGCTTTCAAGCATTGTGATATGCGCCATTGAGCCTAATACGTCGTATTTGGCAAGAAATACATCAAGTTCGCGGTCGCGTCCTACAGTGAAACGCTCTATTTCTTTATTTAGCTGTACGTTTTTTTCCCAAAGCTTTGTTGCCATTTTCTATAATTAAATTTTATCGTAAGGCAGTGAGGCAAGTATATCGGCCATGCGTTCAACGGCAGTAGGCGCGTACTTGTCGGCCATACCTTTTATAAAGAAATTGAGGCTTGCGCCCAATGTAATTTTTATCTTGCTGGAATGTTCGCCGGCCGGAAGCAATTGTACCCACAAGTTTGCCGAAACGGGAGCTCCTTGCGATTCGAATTTAATCAGTTTAGGAGCTTCGCGCTCTATTATTTTCAATCCTATCTCGCCTACCATGGGCGCGGATATTTTAACGCTATCGGTGTCGAACGTCATTTTATCCAGCGTATCTTCTATCTGTTTTATTTTGTCGGCGGGAATTTGTGCGGCGAAAGTTTCTCTGTTTGCAGGTTCTTTAAAATACGCCTGCACCTTTGACAAGTTGTTTAAATCGGCAAGTCGCGAGTAAACAACGTCGCAGTCGTGTGGAATTATTTTTACCGTACTTTCATATTTTGTAAGACTCATGCTTTTCGGTTTGAGAGATTAGTTTTTCTTAAGGGCATGTTGGCGTGCGTATTTATGCCAACGTCTTATTTCGTTCCCCACTGCGAAGGATTGCTCCTCCATTCGTCAAGCATTGAAATATCTTCGGCCTTGATGTATCCTTGCTGAAGGGCCACATGTATCACAGCCTCGTAGTTCGTAAGCGTGGTAAGTTCTACACCGGCGTCAGCAAAAGCCTTTTCTGCTACTCCAAAGCCATAGGTATAGGAAGCTACCATGCCTACAACCTCGCAGTCGGCGCGGCGGATGGCTTCGACAGCTTTCAGACTGCTTGAGCCTGTAGAAATGAGGTCTTCTATTACTACTACTTTGGATTTTGGCTGCAGGTCGCCTTCTATG
>URSZ01000013.1 GCA_900550635.1 uncultured Prevotella sp.
AGATATTTTAAAATATGTCTGACATATTTTGAAATATGTGCCTTGTATTTTTCATTTGCTCCCACATGCGCCGAAACGCCCTTTAACACTACCATCACACGCAACACTCAAAAACCACAAAAACACAACCGGCTTTTAACTATTAATTCTTGTCGGAAAATAATCAAAACTACAGGCCGGTTTACACGCCGGGCTGCCTATATTTATAATATGTCATTACCGAACCAGCGGGAGTATGTGCCGTTTCCTCAAATGCGGCACGGATTTTCCCGGAATCCAAGACTCCTCCGTGGTGATTGCGGGCTCGGGTGTTCGTTATGCCGCAAAGTACGCGACACAAAATAGTTGCGACTTGGATTTTTTACGAAGTTTTTGGCGTTGCAAAATATATTCTCTTAAATAGTTTTTATATATTTGCCTGTGGTTAACGTATAAAAGGCATGGAGGATGGAAGACAATGCTCTTAAACAACGTATTCTGAAAGTTGCGACATTTGAATTCTTTACTACCGGTATCAGGCCCGTAACGATGGACAGCCTTTCGCGCAAGTTGAAAATGTCGAAGCGCACTTTATACGAAATATTCAAGGACAAGGAGGAGCTTTTGTGCGAGAGCCTTGTTTTGCGCAGGAAATTGCTCGATAATTACATACGCCAGAACAGCACCAAGGAGACGAGTTCCCTGGAAATAATATCACTGTTCTTTTATTATATCATCGAAGAGGCCGGGTATATGTCTCCGCGCTTCTGCATGGACCTGATTAGGTATCCGCGCGTGCTGAAGTTCCTTGAAGAGCGTGAAAAGGAGTTGAAAGAGGAGAGGGACATGTTTCTCAAGAACTGCATTATCGACGGTTACTTCCGCCCGGACATAGAATACGGCATAATCGGGGACATGCTTTCGAGGCAGACATTGTATATCCTGACCAACAAGATTTACAGCACGGTAGTGACGAAAGCGTTGCAATCAATGCTATTCGTTTGCATACGAGGTTGCTGCACGCTTAAAGGGCAGGAGAAATTCGACCTGCTGCTGAAAGAATATTCCCGCAACAAGAAGAATGTTACCCGCGAAACCCTTTGGCAAAGGCTTGAAGAGCTTAAATAGCCGTCCTTCCATACAATTTATAAGGAGTTTTGGCCTTTTAATCATAATAATTAGCTAACTTTGCGGCGCATTTGGCGTAACTTCGCATTTATTTCCTTAATATAAAGTAAGAGTATGCGTAATTTTTATGGTATAGCAATTTTAGCGTTTATATTGCTGGGAATCACTTCATGCGGCTCTAACAAGCAAATGATTTATCTGCAAGGTGCAGAAGAGCTTTACAAAAATCCGACCAATATAAATAAGGATTACAAACTCATAATCCAGCCCGACGACCAGCTTGCGATATACGTAAGTTCGAGCGACAAGGAGCTCATACAGCCTTTCAACAACCTTACGCTGATAGGCCAGGGCGAAACGGCGCTGCGTAACGGTACGAACCTCGACAAGACGTCTTACTTTGTAGTAGGCAAGGACGGATATGTGGACTTCCCCATATTCGGCAAGCTGAAAGCGGCCGGCAAGACGGTAAACGAGTTTTCGGAAGACATACAGAACCGCATGATTGCGGAAAAGATGATTACCGACGCGAAAGTCACGACCAAGATAATGAGTTTCAAGGTTACAGTTTTAGGCGACGTCAAGACGCCCGGCACAAAGACCTGCTCGGGCGAGAGGCTCACGCTGCTCGAAGTGCTGGGTATGGCCGGCGACCTGAACAACTCGGCCATACGCAAGAACCTTTTGGTTGTGCGCGAAGAAAACAACGAGCGCGTAACCTATACCGTGGACCTGACCGACCCTGAAAGCGTGTTCAACTCTCCGGCATATTACATGCGCCAGAACGACGTGGTTTACGTGCAATCCAACCGTTCGGTTAAAATCAAAGGAAGTTCGGGTTATCTTTACTGGAGCCTTCTGGGCAGCGGCGTAGGACTTGTAACTTCAATTACATCGTTAGTCTTCGCCATAACAAAATAAAAGTATGGAAGAAAACAAAAACACATCATACAACTCGTACCAGGAAGAGGAAGAAAAGAATACCTGGCTTCCTGTGATAATAAAGGCGTGGAACATATTCATAGCCCACTGGCCGTGGTTCCTACTGTCGGTAATAGTATGCACGTTCCTGGCATACCTGTACCAGGCACAACTTCCCCGGATATACCAGAGGACCTCTACCATTCTCATAAAGGACGATTCTGGGAAAGGGAAATACAGAGGAACGCAAAACAGCAACATCGACGCCCTTATGGCGCTCAACGGAATCAGCGTGGGCAACAACCTGCAAAACGAAATTTTCGTGCTGCAGTCGCACAGGCTGTTAAGCAAAGTAGTGCACGAACTTAACCTCAACGTAAGCTATCAGGTAAACGAAGGACTTCAGACCGTATCGCTGTACAAGGAGAGCCCTATAAAAGTAACTTTCTTCGCCGAAGCTGACGACCCGCAGGTATTCGACATCGAAATAAAGTCGGCGGAAAGCTACAGGATACATAACATAAAGATTGACGACGAAGCGGTGTCCTACGACAAAGCCGCAAAATTCGGCCAACCCATAAAAACGCCTATGGGCGCAATAATCGTTGAAAAAAACAACGAGACTTTTGCCGACTACTTAAAAAGCACAATCAAGGTAACACACCGTAACGAAGTGGACGCAACGCTTCATTTCGGAAAGAACATAAAAGCGTCGTTAGCCGACAAGGAAAGCACCCTGATAAACATAGAATGCCGTGACACTAACGCAGAACGTGCCGACGACATACTGGCGTGCCTGCTTGAGATGTACAAAAAGGACATAATCGACGACAAGAACCGCATGGCCACAAGCGCCGACCGCTTCCTGAACCAAAGAATCCAACTCATCGGAAGCGACCTGAGCAGCGCAGAGAACCAAATGGCCACATTCAAGGAAAACAACAAGATACTGAACTTCGATTCCAACGCCGAAATGTTCCTAAAACAGAGCGACAACGCAAGGAACAACAGCATACAACTGCAGAGCGAGAAAAACGTTGCCGAATTCCTGCGCGATTACCTCAGGCAAACCGACGGTAAGTACGAAGCCGTACCTTCGCTGGGAATAATCAACAACCAGGGAATAACCGACAACATAGCAAAATACAACGAGCTTGTGCTCGCCTACAACCGTTTGTCGAAAAACGCAAGCGAAGCGTCGCCCGTAGTGCGCGAAACGTTAGACCAACTCAAGACAATGCACACGGTAATTTCGAAATCTCTCGACAGCCATATCGAAGCCACGGACCTCAAGCTGAAACAAGCCCTGGCGATAGAGAAAGGGCTGCTGTCGAGCATTTCCTCGGTGCCGCAAAAAGAGAAGTCGGCAAGCGAGATTGAGCGCCAGCGCATGATAAAGGAATCAATCTACGTATACCTCCTTAACAAGCGCGAGGAAGTAGCATTGCAGCTTGCCGTAACCGAAGCCAACGTAACCACGGTCGACACGCCTTTCGGCAAAGCCCTGCCCGTATCGCCTAAAAGCATTTACATCCTGTTCGGCGGGTTCATACTCGGCCTTCTTATCCCGAGCGCGATATTCTGGCTCCGCATAACAATCGACACCAAGATACGCAACCGCAAGGAAATAGAAGACGCATGCAGCGTGCCCATTTTAGGCGTAATACCCTTCTGGAAAGAAGAGGAGGAGCAAAACAAGTTCCTCAGCCGCGGCCATGGCGGAATGAACTTCAATTCCGTTAGCGAGGCTTTCCGCCTTGTGCGCTACAACCTCAACTTCATGAAAAAACGCTCGGGCGTAATGATGTTCACTTCTTCCACACCGGGACAGGGAAAATCATTCGTCTCGCGCAACCTTGCGCTCATACTCGGTGTAGCCGGCAAGAGGGTAATACTCATAGACGGCGACATACGCAAGCGCACACAGTCGAAGCTTATCAGCTCCACGGGAGGACTTACGGCTTACCTGAGCGACGACACAACCGACCTCGACAGCATTATCCTGCGCGACTCCATTGGCAAGAACGTCGACTTCCTGCCTGCCGGAATGACGCCGCCCAACCCAACCGAGCTGCTCATGAGCTCAAGGCTCGAAGAACTCACCGACGAGCTCAAGGCGCGCTACGACTACGTTATCTACGACTCTACGCCGGCGTTCTCAGTGGCCGACGCAGGAATCATAAACCGTGTTGTAGAACTGACAATATACGTTGTGCGCATTGGGGTTGAAGACAGGCGCTCGCTGCCCGACATTGAACGCATGTACAAGGAAAAGAAATTCCGCAACATGTGTATCGTCGTCAACGGCAGCGTACCCGACAAATATGGCTACGGATACGGTTACGGATATGGGTACGGATACGGTTACGGCTATGGATACGGATATGGAGATTCGCGCGAAAGCAGGCAAGGCAGCAGGTTCTCGCTGCGCTTCCTCAAGAAGAACGGCAACTCCGACGATTACGACGAATCCGGCAAAAACAGCAGGCGTGGAGAAAACAAACGAATCGATGTAAACAGCCTGCACAAAGCCAATAAAGACTCCGACAAATAACGCCGCCGCTGCGGCAAACAAGCATAAGTCCCGCATGTAAGGAAACATGCGGGACTTTTTCATACCACGTCTGGGCGAATTCCTCCTTGGCCGCAACGCACGACACGAAAATAACGGAATAGGCAGACGCATATCCACCCGCGGCACATACCGCCGCGTCCTTTTTATGCAGACATAAACGGAAGGCAAAAACATGACCGAAAAAGCGGCCCGCGAATACAAAAAAGTGAAAACTGATTTTCAGCACTTTCTACCCACATGGGAGAAAAGAAAAAATACAAGGCACATATTTCAAAATATGTCCGACTAATTTTAAAATATCTCAGACCTTTTTTTCGCCCCCTGAAAACCCGCCTTGAAACCGGGGCAAAAATGCAGACAGGAAACAGACGCGCAAGCAATCACCCGAACCGATAAACGTCTTCTGCTCTTCCCTGATAACAAAACAGGCACATCGTCACAACGTCGTTCCATGTCTCACAGAAAGATACCGTACCAATACCTGGCAACTTGCTCAGGCAATAATAAAAATACCGCACCCGCACGGTATTGCAACCTTGAACAAAACCACTGTGTGCGGTTCTTTCCGCTTTGCTTGCAACATGGCGCAGATTAAGCACACGCAGCCTGCAATCCGAAACTTACCGACTGAAAACATTTCGGGGAAAAGGTAATTTTACCCTTTCCCCGAAACATATTTTCACTTATGATTTATTACCTGCAAGCGTAAACCCACTTGCTTACTGGTCTTTCAGTTTCTTTTTCTCCACCATTGCGTCTATCACAGCCACGGCCGTAAGGTTCACAATGTCGCGCACGGAGCAGTCTGCGTCGGTGAAATGCACAGGCTTGTTCAAACCCATCTGCACCGGGCCTATTACCTCCACGTCGGGATTCATCATCTTTATCATCTGGTAAGCCGTGCAAGCGGCGTTAAGGCACTGGAACACCAGCGTGTTTACTTCCTTGCCCTTAATCTTGGTAAAGGGGAACTTCTCGTCGCGCAGCTCGCGGTTTAGGGCGTAATTCACCTGCATTTCCCCGTCAACGAGCAGCGAAGGGTGTTTTTCGTGCAGTATGTCGACTGCGCGGTGCATTTTCTCGGGTCCTTCCTCATGGTCGGTGCCGAAATTGGAGTACGAAACCATTGCTATCACCGGCGTGCGGTTGAAGAACCTTACGGTATGCGCGCTCAGCAGAGCCAAGTCGACCATAGTCTCGGCGCTGGGGTGGCGGTTTATGAGCGTATCGGCCAGGAACAGCGTGCCCTGCTTTGTGTTTATAAGGTGCATTGTACCGAAATGGTTGAACTTTGGATTGATTCCAATTACTTCCTTTGCCACATCGGTAGCGTTCCAGTGCTTGCGCGACAGGCTTGTTATCAAAGCGTCGGCGTCGCCGGTTTCCACCATCATCATGCCGAAATAATTGCGCTCATACATCTTGTCGTTAGCCTCCTGGAGCGTGCAGCCTTCGCGCTGTTTTTTAGCGGCAAATATGGCCGCATACCTTTCGCGGCGCTCCACCTGGTCGTCGTTGCGCAGGTTCAGAACTTCTATCCCGTCGAGGTCGAGTTCCATTTCCTTTGCAATCTCGTATATCTTCTTGTCGTTGCCGAGCAGTATGGGGTGGCAAATGCCTTCTTTCTTTGCCTGCACGGCGGCATTCATTATCGTGGGATTCGTTCCGTCGGTAAACACCACGCGCTGCGGGTCGCGGCTGGCCGTCTCGTAAAGCGAGCGTGTAAACTTGCTTTCCTGCCCCATAAGCTCCTTAAGCCGTATCCTGTATGCCTTCCAGTCGGCGATGGGACGGCGCGCCACGCCGCTGTCCATGGCTGCTTTGGCCACGGCCATAGACACCTCGGTGATAAGGCGCGGGTCGACAGGTTTGGGTATAAAGTATTCCGGGCCGAAGGTAAAGTTGTTTACGGCATATTCACGGTTCACGATGTCGGGCACGGGACGCTTGGCCAAATCGGCAAGTGCGTGCACGGCAGCGAGTTTCATTTCCTCGTTAATACACGTTGCGGCCGTATCAAGCGCACCGCGGAACAGATAGGGGAAACAAAGCACGTTGTTTATCTGGTTGGGGTAATCGCTGCGCCCGGTGCTTATCAGGCAGTCGGGGCATGCCTCGCGTGCGTCCTCGTATGATATTTCGGGTATCGGGTTGGCGAGCGCAAAGATTATGGGGCGTTTGTTCATGTTCCGAACCATATCCTTGCTCAGCACATTGCCTTTCGAAAGTCCGAGGAACACGTCGGCGCCGCAAATGGCTTCCTCGAGTGTATGTATGTCCCTGCGGTCGGTAGCAAAAAGGCGTTTCTGTTCGGTAAGGTTTGGACGGTCGGAGGTTATTACCCCGTGGCTGTCGAGCATTACGATGTTTTCCTTGAGTGCGCCTAAGGCCATGTACATCTTGGTACACGAAATGGCGGCCGCTCCTGCACCGCTTACCACTATTTTCACCTCTTCGATTTTCTTTCCGGCCACCTCGAGCGCGTTGAGCAGTCCGGCAGCCGATATGATTGCCGTGCCGTGCTGGTCGTCGTGCATTACCGGTATGTCGAGTTCCTCTTTCAGGCGTCGTTCTATCTCAAAACACTCGGGAGCCTTGATGTCCTCGAGGTTAATGCCGCCGAACGTAGGGGCTATTGCCTTTACGGCTTCGATGAATTTGTCGGGGTCTTTCTCGTTTACTTCTATGTCGAAAGCGTCCACGCCGCCGTAAATTTTGAACAGCAGTCCTTTGCCCTCCATAACGGGCTTGCCGCTCATGGCACCTATGTCACCCAAGCCGAGCACTGCCGTGCCGTTGGAGATTACGGCCACAAGGTTGCCCTTGTTTGTGTACTTATAAGCGTCGTTGGCGTTTTTCTGTATCTCGAGGCACGGCTCGGCCACGCCAGGCGAATATGCAAGCGACAGGTCATACTGGGTGTGATAGGGTTTAGTGGGAACTACCTCTATTTTTCCGGGTCTGCCCTCGGAATGGTAGTTCAATGCAGCTTCTCTTGTTACCTTTACCATACGTTTTTTGTTATGTCTTCTAATTCCTCCGCAAAGATACATCATTGAAAAAAACGTTTTTTGCGTGAAGGCCCTTTTTACTGCTAAAAAATGTTATTGCACCCCATATGTAAACTTTTATTAGCGAAAACGCCGCTTTTGCAGCGTCCACATGGCAAATTGCGCGCCGTCTGGGGCGTTTCCGCAACCGCCGCGACGTAGCACGAATGCAGACATAAAAAACAAGAAAATAAGGTCGGGAAAAAGCATTACCGGACACTCGAAAAATGAAAACTGATTTTCAGCACTTTTTACCTACATGGGAGCAAATAAAAAATACAAGGCACATATTTCAAAATATGTCTGACCTATTTTAAAATATCTCAGACCTTTTTTTCGCCCCCTGAAAACCCGTCCGAAAATTGCCCCGGAAATGCAGACAAAATACAGACAGCCTTTATCCGCCGCAAAAAACAAGCCCCGCGACATGCTCCTTTTACCGGAACATGGCGGGGTAAATAAGCAATATTTCGGAGTCAATCGAATTTTCCGGCCTCGATTTCCTTTGCAGTCTGTTCGGCGGGCGGTATTTCGCGCTCTTCTTCGTCGGTGTATTCGGCAGCGTCGTCAGTTTCGGTAACAGCCGCCATGCGACGCAGCTTGTCCCGTTTCTTTGCAAGACGGCTGACGCTGAGAATCATGCCTATGTACACGCAGTTGATGAGCGTTGACGTTCCGCCGCGCGAGATGAGCGGCAGCGGCTGGCCCGTTACGGGCGCTATGCCCGAAGCGACGAGCATGTTTACCATGGCCTGGCAGCCGAGCAGCAACGCAAGCCCCATGGCAAGGAACGGTGGGAAGCAGCTGTTGTCGCACCGTTTGGCTATGTAGCTAACCCGGAACAGCAGCACTATGTAAAGCAGCACCACGAACACCGCACCTATCAACCCAAGTTCCTCTACAATGATTGCGTAGATGAAGTCGCTGTACGCCTGGCTCAGGAAGTCGCGCTGCACAGAGTTTCCCGGGCCGCTGCCTATGATACCCGACGAGGCTATTGCTATATTGGCGTGCCCCACCTGTGCGTTGTTGAATATATCGAAGCTGTCGGGCGACATCTCGGCTATCGACTTTTCCTGCGTGTGCTTCACAAGGCGGTCGCGCCATACCGGTACGCGGCTTCCGCCTTCGAAATGGTCGCGGATATAGTCGGCCTGGCTGTCGGAAATCGAAAGCAGCGTTCCAATGGCCAAGCCGCCGAGTATGGCCAGCACGCCGAGCATTTTGCCCATCTGCAACAACGGCACTCGCCCTATGAACATCATGAGCACTATCACGCCGAACAGTATCACAGCCGTCGAAAAGTTTTCGGGAAGTATAAGCCCGCATATCGTCACAGTGAACATGAGCACATACTTTATGGCACGCTTGTCGGCACCCTTTTCGGTCTGCATGGACGAGAGTATGTATGCCGTAGTTATGACAAGGGAGCCTTTGGCAATCTCCGACGGTTGGAGCGGCACGCCGAACACGTTGAGCCAGCGCACGGCCCCGTTCACCTCAACGCCCCAGCCCATCAAAAGGCATATAAGCGTAACGAACGAGAAAAGCAGGCCCAAGGGCATGAGAATCTTGAAATAGCGGCACGGAATACGGTGCACCACAAGGACAAGCAGCAAGCCGACCACAAGGAACGCGAAGTGGCGCAAAATAGGCCGGATAAAGTCGCCGTCCTTGTATGTAAGCGTACTCAACGCGCTGAACACTTCAACGATTGAAATAATGCACAGCGCGAAGAAAACTATCCATATCACCCTGTCGCCCCTGAAAAGTCCGCTCAGCTTTCCCATATCTGTCCCATGTTATGTTCAGAGTGCCCTTGCAGCAGCCTTGAACTGCTCTCCGCGGTCCTCCATGTTATGAAACAAATCGAAACTTGCGCAGCACGGGCTGAGCAGCACCGTATCGCCCGGCTGTGCGAACTTGTAGCATTCGGCCACGCAGGTCTTCATGTCGTGCGTGTCGGCAACGGGCAGGCCGAGAGAGTCGAACTCGCGGTGCAGCTTGCTGTTGTCGGCGCCGAGGTAAACCAGCGCGCGGCATTTTTTCTTGACCATCTCCTTTATTGGCGTGTAGTCGTTGCCCTTGTCCTTGCCTCCGAGTATTAGCACCGTAGGCGTGGTCATGCTCTCGAGTGCATACCAGCAGGCATCAACGTTGGTAGCTTTGGAATCGTTGATGTATTGCACTCCGCGCACCTTTACAACGCGCTCGAGGCGGTGCTCCACTCCCGGGAAATCGGAAAGGCTCTTGCGTATGTCCTCGTTGCGTATTCCGGCGAGTTTGGCTGTAATGCCGGCGGCAAGTGAATTGTACAGGTTGTGCCTGCCGGTAAGCGAAAGCGACTCCTGCTCCATATTGAACGGCGTGGGAGATTCTATTGTGTACATCCCGTCGTCGACGTATGCTATTGCCCCGGCTTCTTTTATGGCCGAGAACGGGCACATGCGGCTCTTGATGTCGTATTTTTCAAGCTCTTTCTTGATTACGGGGTCGTCCATCCAATAAACAAACGCGTCCTCCGGCGTCTGGTTGCGTATTATTCGCATTTTTGCGTCTACGTAGTTCTGGAAATTGTTTCCGTACCTGTCAAGGTGGTCGGGCGTGATATTTAGAAGCACGGCAACGTTGGCGCGGAAGTCGTACATGTTGTCGAGCTGAAAGGAACTAAGCTCTATCACGTAATAGTCGAAATTCTCCTCGGCCACCTGCAGTGCCAGACTCCTTCCTATATTGCCGGCAAGGCCTACGTTATAACCGGCCGACTTGAATATATGATATATAAGTGACGTCGTGGTGGTTTTGCCGTTGCTGCCGGTTATGCAAATCATCTTTGCGTCGGTATAGCGTCCGGCAAGCTCTATCTCGCTTATTATGTTTATGCCCTTGGCGCGGATTTTCTTAATCATCGGTGCGTCCTCGGGTATGCCGGGGCTCTTCACTACCTCGTCGGCCGAGAGTATCTCGTCCTCGCTGTGCTTTCCTTCCTCCCAACGCAAGCCGTATTTTTCCAACATCGACTTGTATTTGGGCTGTATGCCACCCATGTCTGAAACAAAAACCTCGAAGCCTTTGTTTTGTGCCAAGACCGCTGCACCAACACCGCTCTCGCCTGCTCCCAACACTACTATCTTATTCATAATCTTACTCTTTTTCTAACTTTCATCTTATCTTCAACGTTATTATCGTAAGGGCTGCAAGCAGAATCGTTGCAATCCAGAAACGCACCGTAATCTTACTTTCGTGCGTAGCACTGCGCGGCCAATTTCCGAACACATAGCGGCAGTCCGGGTCGAGCTGCGACGGCAAAACACGGAAATTGTCGTGTATAGGAGTGCGTTTGAAAAGACGCTGTTTCACTCCCCGTCGCTTTCCCAACTTGAAATACTCCACTTGTAATATAACACTGAGGCTCTCGACAAGGAAAACGCCGCAAAGCAACGGCAAAAGCAGTTCCTTGTGTATTATTATGGCAAGCACACCTATTATGCCGCCGATTGTAAGGCTTCCCGTGTCGCCCATGAATATTTGTGCCGGATAAGCATTATACCACAGGAAACCTATCATCGCGCCTACGAAAGCCGACGCAAAAATCACAAGCTCCTGCGACCCGGGTATATACATTATGTTCAAGTAATTTGCAAACTGTATGTGGCTCGACACATAGGCAAGCAACCCCAGCACGAGCCCAATTATGGCCGAATTTCCCGCGGCCATTCCGTCCATGCCGTCGTTTAGGTTTGCCCCGTTGGACACTGCGGTAATAACCAAAACTGTTACTATTACGAAAAGCAACCAGCCGGCTGCGTTTTTGTATGGCCCGCAGAACGACAT
Source organism: uncultured Prevotella sp. (assembly GCA_900550635.1). Lineage (GTDB taxonomy): Bacteria > Bacteroidota > Bacteroidia > Bacteroidales > Bacteroidaceae > UBA6398. The sequence continues at coordinate 11,488 of URSZ01000013.1, forward strand.
GATTTCTGTATAGCTCAGATTGTTGTTCTTAAAGAAAGGTATCGTTGTAATAGTTGATTTTACCGGCTCGCTCTTGTGGATTATCACTTCCGACTTGTCGACCGTGCGGGTTTTCGTTATATTTTCGCGGATAACCGCGTCGGGGCTCAAGTAAAGCGTAAGCCCTACGATTAGTCCGAGCACCATTTGCCCCGCTATCTTTGCTTTAGGGTGTAGGCCGTCCTTGTTGTGTTTGAAAATCTTTATGTAGTCGTCAAGGAAGCCGAGCAGCCCGAACCACACCGTTGTAACGAGCATAAGCAGCATATATATGTTGCGCAGGCGGCCGAACAACAGGCACGGCACGAGTATCGACGCTATGATTATTATACCTCCCATTGACGGAACGCCGATTTTTTGCACTCCGAACGGGTCTATTTTGGCATCGCGCTGTGTTTCGGTGAAGTTCTTGCGCCTCATATATTTTATAAAGTGCTGTCCGAACCACGCCGAAATCAATAATGCGAGCATAAATGCGAGCAAAGAGCGAAAAGATATGTATGACCACATGCCTGCTCCCGGCACGCCAAAATCTTCAAGGAATCGGAACAAATAATATAGCATAATCTCTACCTTTAATTGTCATTGTTATTGTATTATCCGGATGTAGCGGCCTTGTCACGCCTGCTTTTCCTGCTCAAAGACCTTGCGTACTTCCTCGCGGTCGTCGAAATGGTGTTTCACCCCGGAAATCTCCTGGTAATCCTCGTGCCCTTTACCGGCTATAAGTATCACGTCGCCCTTATCGGCCATCATGCAGGCTGCCTTTATGGCTTCCCGCCGGTCTGCGATGGTTACAACCTTTCTGCGCTGGGCAGCGGTAAGTCCAGCCGTCATGTCGTTTATTATTGCCTGCGGGTCTTCAAAACGTGGGTTGTCGCTTGTTATAACAACCCTGTCACTACGATTTGCAGCTTCGGCGGCCATAATCGGGCGTTTGCCCTTGTCGCGGTTTCCTCCGGCGCCGCACACGGTTATTACCTTGCTTTCGAGGCTGCGGCTTTCCTTTAGCACCTCGTGTATCGCGCTAAGGACATTCACCAATGCGTCGGGCGTGTGTGCATAGTCCACGATTGCCGTATATCCCGACGGTGAACGCAATGTCTCGAATCTGCCGGCAACGCTGTGCAAGGTGCTCAGGGTTGTAAGTATTTCCATTGCTTCGCGCCCGAGCATTCGTGCCGCACCATAGACTGCAAGCAAGTTCGACACATTGAACTTTCCTACGAAAGGCACGCTTACTTCGCGGCCGTCTATTTCGAGCAGCATTCCTTCGAACGACATTTCGAGTATCCGGGCACGGAAATCGGCCATCGAGCGTGTGGAATATGTTTTTACCGTTGCCGCAGTGTTCTGCACCATTATCATGCCGTTTTTATCGTCGCCGTTGGTAATGGCAAAAGCCGTTTTCGGCAGTCCGTCGAAGAAGGCTTTCTTGGCGTCGCGATAATTTTCGAATGTCTTGTGATAATCCAGATGGTCGCGCGTAAGATTCGTAAAAATGCCTCCTGCGAATACCAGTCCCCCTATCCTTTTCTGCGCTATGCTGTGTGAACTTACTTCCATGAAAGCATACTGGCAACCGGCGTCGGCCATACGCCCCAACAGATAGTTTAGCGTAACGGGGTCGGGCGTTGTATGGTCGGCCGGAACGGCCTCCCCGTCGATATAGTTGCAAACTGTAGAACACAGCCCGCACTTGTAACCGAATTTGCGGAACATGTTGTACAACAATGTTGCTATCGTGGTTTTGCCGTTTGTTCCCGTAACTCCCACGAGTTTGAGTTTCCTCGACGGGTCGCCGTAAAATTGCGTGGCGATAGGCCCGGCGGCTGCTTCCGTGCTTTCAAGGCGCACGAACACCGTGTTTCCGTCAATTTCTTCGGGCATAGTCTCGCATACCACGGCCGCCGCACCGTTTTTCACGGCTGCCGGTATAAAAACGTGGCCGTCCGTCTGCGTTCCGCGTTCGGCTATGAACAAAGAGCCTTTCTTGACTTTGCGCGAATCAATCTGCACATCTGTTATTTCGGTTTCCATACTGCCGATTGTTTCCAAAGGCTTTACCTTGCGCAACACATCTTTAAGCTTCATGGTCGTATTTATTTTTATTTAACTTTCCTGTCGTTCTTTTTCTCTGTTTAACGGGAGCCTTTACGGGGAGTTTTTTCACAGGTCTGAGATATTTTAAAATATGTCTGACATATTTTAAAATAGGTCGGACATATTTTTTGCTACGTCCCGGATGTTTTTACCGGTTTATTTGCAGGCATTTCCTTTTTGGCTGTGCCGGCACTGTCATGGGTTGTTTTTTCGTTTTTCTCGCCGGGCATAACAGCCGGTACAGGCACTGCCTTCTTCACAGGCTTACGTTTTTTGGGTATTTCAAGGAATATCTTTATTTCCTGGTTCTTTTTGAATGAAGACCCTGCCGGTATACTTTGTTTTACAACTTGCCCTGTTCCCGAGACGCTAACATGCAGCCCTTTGCTCTCGAGCAGGAACAAAGCGTCGCGAACTCCCATGCCTGCAACGTCGGGCACTACGTTTTCGCCGGTTTCGTCCCTTTCGAGCACAAGGCCCGACTCGTTGGTCTCCGACACTCCCCACATACCTTCGCTACCTTCAAGACGGTATGGGATGTGGAGTTCCGAGAGCACGCTCTTCGTGGCCGAAATATCTCCGTGCATGGCATACGGCCATACCGTGTTCACCGTGTCGCGCAGGTCTTCCAACGAAGGACGCATGGTGCGCGCCATTACCGTTTCGGCTATACGTTTGAATACAGGGCCACAACTTGTTCCGCCGGCAGCAGGCGGGTTTTTACGTATGCACACTATACAACTGTACTTGGGATTGTTGGCGGGAAAATAGCCCACAAAGGTTACAAGGTATTCCGACGTGCGCCCGGCCTTGGTCCATATCTGCGCCGTTCCCGACTTGCCTGCTATCCGGAAGTTCTTCGACCTTACCTTCTTGCCCGTGCCTTTTTTTACAACCAGCTCCAGACACATCTTTATATCGTTCAGTGTCTTGGGCGAGCACATACGTTCGCGCACTACCGTCACCGGGTATTCCTGTACCACTTCGCCGTTTTTCATCAACGACTTGACAAAGCGCGGGCGCAACATCTTTCCCCCGTTGGCTATACCGTTGTAAAAAGCCAGGGTGCTGATAGGCGGAACTTGCGTCTCGTATCCTATGCTCATCCATGCGAGTGCCGTTTTCGACCAGTTCTCGCGGTTCTTCATCGGGCGGCGTATGCGGGGGCAGGCGTAGCCAGGAATGGAAAGCTTCAAATCCTCTGCCAGGCCTATCCTGTAAAGCCCGTCAACGAATTTCTCTGGCTGGTCATAATAGAACTTGTCGATAAAATAGCTTACTCCCACATTCGACGACTTCTCTATGCATTCGGCAGCAGTAAGCACTCCGAAACCTCCCATGGAACGCCAGTTGCTGTCTTTCATGTTCCGGCCGTGCATGTTCTTCACACCGTTTCCGGTATCTACTATGTCGTCCACGTGGAGGTAACCGTCATCCATGGCAACCATGAAAGAAGCCGTCTTGAACACCGAACCGGGTTCAAGCAGGTTGCTCACCGCGTAATTGCGCGTCTCGCGGTATTTGCCGTCGCTGCCGCGCGTCATGTTCACTATCGCCTTTACATCTCCCGTACTCACTTCCATAAGCACGGCCAGGCCTATGGGCGCGTCAATTTCCTTTAGCTGGTCGACGAGTGCCTTTTCGGCCACATCCTGCATTTCAACGTCTATTGTCGACACAATGTCATAGCCGTTCTCTTGCGGGCTGTCTATTATTTTAAGATAACGGTCGAGTACCTTTCGCCTGTGCGAACTTCCCCACTTTCCCCTAAGCAAAGTGTCGAAAGCAAGCTCCAATCCGTAACGTGCAGTGTCCGTGCGGCCGTCCACCTCGCCGAGAGTCCTTCCGGCAAGCGAACCGAACGGCTTTGTACGCTGGTAAAACGGCTCGCCGAAAAATCCGCTCTTGTTGCGCGATTCGCGGAAAAGCGGAAGTTTCTTCACTTCCTGGAATTGCGAATACGAAACACGCTTGTTATAAAGTTTCCAATAACGCCGCTTCTTCAGGCGTCCGCGCAAAAGGCGCGTTTTAAAAGCCTGCGCACTCACTTCGGGGAACAGTTTGTGCAGCCCTTCGCCTATGCTGTCGGCTTTTGCCGTTATCATTGAATCGCGCCAGTTCTGAGTCCTTACCCTTCTGGCAGAATCTTTTTCGGTACAAACATAGTCCATGCAGATATTGTACTCGGGAAGCGATGATACGAGCAACCTTCCGTCGCTCGAATATATATTGCCGCGCACAGGCCGTATAGGTATATTCTTTACGACCGAACGTTTGCTTACAGCCAGCCAGAAGTCACGCTCGGCAAACATGATGTATGCCGTCTTGGCCAGAATTCCCAGCCCCACAAGCATAAGGAGCGCTACGATTACATTGTAGCGCGGCATAATCTTTTTTCCGGGAAACTTCATTCGGCTGTATCTATTTTTATTATGTACGGAGGAACGGTAGACATCTGCAAAGTGCTGTCGCCTTTCTCCTTCAGGGATTCTTCCACGTAACTTTGGCGGCTGTTCTCAAGGAATTCGCAGGAACGTATCAGTGCTATGTTCCTCGCACTGTCCACCTGGCGTTTAAGCCTGTCTATTTCTATCGTCTCCTGCTGGCTTACGTATCCGTTGCCCACATACAGCAGCGCGAAGAACACAATCAATATTATCAGCCCCACGTTGCGGCGCACCCATTCGCCTTGCAGTATATCACCGCCAAGGATGCTGTGCAACGTTATACGCCTTTTCGGGGCGTCGCGCTCGCTGGTAAGCTCACGCAGGCTTTTCAGGGCCTTGTCTTCGCTGGTTTGCTGTTTCTGTTCTTCGTTAACTGGCAGTTCTTCCATTCTTTTTTGCAGGAATGATTATGAATACAGGGGCATTGCGTCAAATTATTTTCTCGGCTATGCGCAGTTTTGCGCTGCGGCTGCGCGGATTCCGCTCTATTTCTTCTTCTGCAGGCACGATTACCTTATTGTTCACGGCCTTTAGCGGCACGAGGCGGTTGCCGTAGAAATCCTGTTCCACTTTGCCGGCAGCATTGCCTGAACGTATATAGTTTTTTACTATCCTGTCCTCTATGGAATGGTATGTAAGCACAACGAGGCGTCCTCCGGGCACGAGCAGCGATATTGCCCCTTCGAGCATACGGCACAAGGCTCCGGTTTCGTCGTTCACTTCCATGCGCAATGCCTGGAAAGCCTTGGCCATGTCCTTTTTCTCGCGGTCGCGGCCTACAAACGGCTGCAACAGCTCCAGCAGGTCGGATATGCGCGCAAATGGTGCTGTGTTCCGGCGTTTTATCACAGCCCTGGCTATCTGCCGAGCGTTTTTCAGTTCGCCGAAAGTGTGCAACACAAAGGCGAGCCTTTCCTCGTCGTAAGTGTTAAGCACCTCGGCGGCCGTAAGGTGCGATTTCCTGTTCATACGCATGTCGAGTTCGGCGTCATGCCTGAAAGAAAAACCGCGCTCCACGTCGTCGAAATGGTGGCTCGACACTCCCAGGTCGGCAAGCACGCCGTCCACCCCGCTTATGCCGTAATAATCCATCCAGTTTTCTATATACCTGAAATTCGACAACACAAACGTGAAGCGCCCGTCCTGCGGAACATTGGCCGCCGCGTCGCCGTCCTGGTCGAAGCCGAACAGGCGGCCGTCACTGTCCATGCGCCGCAAAATCTCACGCGAGTGTCCGCCGCCGCCGAATGTGACATCCACATACACGCCGCCCTTGCGAACAGAAAGCCCGTCCACGCTCTGGTTGAGCATTACGGGTACGTGATAAACGGTTTCGGGAACGTTCATGGCTGGCTGCTCATTATTTCCTCAAGTTGCTTGGCAAAATCGGCGGCCGGCATATTGTGCGCCGCAAATTGCGGTTTCGACCACACCTCTACAGTATCGTCCATCCCGAGGAACACTACGTCCTGGCTTATTCCGGCCATCTGTGCGTAGCGTTTGGGTATAAGGAATCTGCCGTTGGTGTCGAGCGTAAAGACCTCGACATCCGACACGAACTGCCTGAACAGCGAGCGGTGGGCTGCGTTCCAGCGGCTGAGCCTGCCGCTCAATTCATCCACCTGCGCATTCCACACGCTCCACGGATACACCACAAGGCAAGGCTGGAACGCATCTTTGGCCAGCACAAGCCTTTCGTCCTCGCCATCGCCCAAAACACGACGGAAAGCGGCCGGGAAAAACACCCTGCCTTTCGTGTCGGCTTTGGCTTCGATTGTACCCGTAAAACGCATGTTTTTCTAATGGCAGTGTTATAGGTTCATACTTATTGGGCAAAAGTAACAATTTTTCTCCACAATTCACCACCATACTCCATTTCTTTTAATTTATTTTCGAGAAAGTGCAGTTTGCTGAAAAACAAAGCAATTGTGAACCAACAACTTTATTTTGCCGCAAAGCCCCGCCGGCACGTGGGGAGCACGTTCGGGACAAGCATTCGTACATTGCAAAACAGACATAAAAAGAGCCGGGAAAAGAATCCCCGCATAACTTTATTTAACACTTTTTCGCCCCTTCGGAAACGCCCGCCGCAAAAGGTGAAAAACAACATGGCTCGCCCGGGAAATTATGTCGGACATATTTTGAAACAGGTCAGACATATTTTAAATTATGTCGGACATATTTTTTTGCCTCTCCTAAAGCCTTCCCGAAAATGCAGACAAAAATGGCCGCAATACCATGAAAAATCACATTGTGCCGTAAACCCGCACGTAAAACTCTCTACCGCACAAAATGAAGCCGCTCGCTTTGTCCGGTTCATTTCTTTCGTTATCTTTGTTTTCCACCCAAAACAAACTGCCATGAAAAAAACCATTCTCCTCATGCTGTGCCTTTTTGCGGCCTTGCTGCAAACGGCAAACGCGCAAAAACAGCGCATTATCTTCGAAACCGACATGGGCAACGACATCGACGACGCACTCGCCCTCGACGTGATTTGCAAATACATGGACGACGGCAAGATAGACCTTCTCGGAGTAAGCACCCACAAGGAGGGCGCCAACATCTGCCCGTTTGTCGACGCCATGCTCACATGGTACGGCTACCCTAAAGTTCCGATAGCAAAAAGCGCCACACCCGTGTCGCGCCCACAGGACGGCAACCGCTACGCCGACGTGGTGGTAGAACAGACCGACGACAAAGGGAAACCTTTATACAAACGCAGCAAAAAGGAAAAAGATTTCATCAACAGCACAGAGTTTTACCGCAAGACACTCAGCCGCCAGCCCGACAGCTCGGTGGTGATAGTCTCCGTGGGCTTCGGAACAAACCTTGCGGCACTTTTAAACAGCAAGCCCGACAAATATTCCAAGCTCACCGGCCGCGAACTCGTGGCAAAGAAAGTGAAGCTGCTTTCCATAATGATGGGCAACAACCAAAACCCCGACCACGCCGAGTATAACGTGGCCTGCGACATAAAGACAATGCAGGAAACCATAGACAAATGGCCGGGCGAGATAATGCAGAATCCATTCGAGGTAGGCGAGAAAGTTGTTTATCCCTCCGGAATATTCAACGAACGGCTTTCGTGGACCGAGAACCACCCGCTCGTGAAAGCCTACAACACCCACAACCCAAACCCGCACGACCAGTGTACATGGGACATCCTGTCGATTATATACCTCATACAGCCCGACATGTTCGGCACAAGCCCGCGGGGCACAATAACGGTGAACGACAACGGCACCACCCGATTCACGCCGTCGGCAACGGGCAAGCACCGCTACCTAATCACCACGCCGGAACAGAACAAGGCGCTGCAACAGCTTATAATCGACACAACGGCACGCAAACCAAAGAATTTCAAGGAATAAAACCCCTAAGCACGGTACACCTGCGGGGCACACAAGTCAACGCAAGGCCTTAACAAGCGGCAGCAAGAGCGGATACACCCCGCGGGCGTATTCGTTCATATCCTTGCGCAGGCGTTTGGCCTGCCCGGCGGTAAAAGAGTCGAGCAACGCCCAAAAACGGCTGCCGTGGTTCATTTCGCGGCGGTGGCAAAGTTCATGCAACAAAACATAGTCGATATACCTCGACGGCAGAGCCATCAGGAACACCGAGAGGTTGATGTTGCCGTTCGACGAACAGCTGCCCCAATTGGTATGGCTCTGGCGCACGAACGAACGGCTGTAAGTAATGCCAGTACGAGCCGAAAACTCCTGCAAACGAGGCACTACCGCGCGTTTCACCTCCTTGCGCATGGCCTCGACTATTGCGCGACCGAGCATTGCCTGCCTTTCGGCACGGTAAAAATCAGTTCCCGGCGGACATACTACGGTTGCATGGCCCGGCGCCTGCCGCATGAAATACCCGCTGCGCGTGCCTTCCTTCAAGTCGACCGTAAAAATGTCGGTCGAAATGGAATAACCATAGTCTATAAAAACTTCCACGGCTGCAAAAGTAGTTTTTTTGCGCCACATACGGCGCGCTCCCGCGCGTGTCAAAGGAACTCCCGTAACGTGCTCCAGTTTCATTCCGGATTTGTCTGCCTTGCGCGTTCCCTGTTCCCGTGGGTGGGAAAATATGTCCGAGGAATTTTAAAATCCGAGCCACTAATTTCGAAATTAGTGGCTCGAATTTTCTCCTTTCTCAAACCCTGTTGTAACCATCTGAAAGCCAACGCCTGTTTTTCTTCCTCGGGAAACGGCGTTTTCGCACCCTTTTTCCGCGTCGCCGCATATCTGTTTCACGCCAGCGCATGCGCACAAAAAAGCAACCGTTGCCGGTTATCTGTAACCTGCAACGGTTGTACGTCCAAAGCCCTGTGACGCGCTTGCACCGTCTTTGCGTCAGCCTCTCTTACACTCGAGGCAGCGGTAGTGATAATGGTCGGTGGATTTACCGCAAATGGGGCATTGCGTGCCGCCGCTGTTGTGGTACGGCGCATAGCGCGAGCCTGCGGCGTATTCGTAAGCCTCGGGCAGGTAGCCTTTGCCACCGCATTTTGGGCACACCCCGCTGCCCGACGAAGAACCCGAAGACGAGGACGAAGACGACGATGAGCTTTCCTCGCTTTCCACCTCGCGCATGGCGTCGCGGTAGGCTTCGGCCTCGCCTGGCGCCCAAAGTTTCGACGTGGTCTGCCCGCCCGTGCCGTTGCAATACTTGCATACCTTTGTGCCCATGCAGGCCTTGCACGGGTAATAGATTCCGGTGTAGGAATTGTAAACGCCGCCCTTGCCCTGGCACACGGGGCAAACCTTCTTGCCGTAGCAGCATACGCAGGTGGTTGCCGTAGTGGCCAGGCAGTAGCCATCTTCATAGAACACGTAATGTGCCTGCCCCATGGAGACGGGTGCGTTGTACTCGCTTTTTATCACGCGCCCGTTCGCGTCGGTCTGCCCCTGACGCTGTGTGCCGGTGTATTTGAACACATCAAGCGCGGCTGCGTTCACACCGCCCGCAGCACCTGCACCCGTGGCAACAGAACCCGAAGAAAGACCCTGCACAAGGCCGGAAATGAAATTGTTTCCGCCTCCCGCCGAGCTCGCCACGTTCAGGGCGCGGCCTATGGCCGAGAGCCAGTTGGTTTTCTTTTTTGGCTGTGCGGTTACGGCCTGTTGCGGAGCTTGCGGTATGAGGTTCGTGGAGAACGAGCCCTGCGTTTTTTGCGCCGACGAGGCGGCTAACGACTTGTTTTGCTTGTACACTTTCAATTCCACGGCAAAGTCCTCTGCCTTCTGGTTTAGCAAGTCGACGGCCAAAAGGGCAGCGTCGACAATACTGTCTTCCTGCTGCGTGGAATACATGGGTACCTGGACATAAGTGGGCCCGGCCAGGAACTCCCAGTCATTTTTTGTGTAACCGGCCTTTTCCAGTTCCTGGTAACTTGCGTATAATTCAGTATCCATGCCTTTTTTGTCGGCTTCAATGCAATACCGGGCATGCCACGCCATTGCAAAATCCTTGTTTTCCTCCACTCCTTTTTCATACGCGTAGCACAATGCTATCTCGAACGCGCCGTAGGGTTCCCCGGCCTCAAGGGCACGGAGCGACCAATAGAAATCCTTTACATAATCCTCGTATTCATCACCGTTCGTGCCACCGTAATATTCCGCGAGCCTGACCATAGCATCCCCGTCGCCATTGTCGGCATAGAATTTAAAGTCGTTAAACGCTTTTTCGAACCAGCGCTTCTCCTCGGTACCGTCCGGGTCGTCAAGTTGATTTACGGAATACATCCTTGCCAGATCCCACGAAGCCCACGGGTAACCGTAATCGGCCGCTTTCTTGAAATACTCGTATGCCTTCTGGTAGTCGGGTTCGCCCTTGTATGTAGCATCATACCTGCTGCCGTAGCGGTAAGTCTCGCCGAGCGAGTATATTGCCACAATGTTGCCTTTTTCAGCTTCGGCCAGCAGGTTGTCGAAGCGATAGTCTATTTTCTTGTTCTCGTACAGTTCCTGCGCCGCAGAGGGCAGCAATGCCGCGCAAAGCAGCAAGGCTAATGCAATCCTTTTCATCGAACAGTAAGATTTATGTTGTTGAACAAGACAAAAATACGGAAAAATGCCGACAAACATATCAGGGGATTGCATTTTCCGTGCGGCGCGGCAAAGATTCCGAACGGATGTTCCAAGGGCACACCGTGCGGGAACGTTCGCGCGTCGGGCATTGTCTGCATTCCGAGGCACGGTTTTTTCCCCGGTTTTCAAGGGCGGAAAAACAGGTCTGAGATATTTTAAAATATGTCAGACATATTTTAAAATACAAGGCACATATTTTTTATTTGCTCAAAGGGGTATATAAAATACTGAAAAACAGTTTTCTTATTTCCGCGTCCGAGTATGTCTGTTTCCGTGGCTTCAGGCATACTTTACGGAATGCAGTTCTGCACATGCCGGCAGTGTGGCGGAAAGCCTGCCGGTATATTGCCGCCGGGATACGAAACGAGGGAACTTCCTTTCGGGAGCCCCCTCTTTATCGTCGAAAATCCATTGGATTTTAATGAGAGAATTGAAACTTCACAGCTTCTTGATTGATTGTTTTAATAGAGCAAACGCATGTCGTTTCACAACGGTTATATGCTTGTATTGAAATGAAAAAATTAGTGTTTCTTACTGTTGTTCAGGAGCGAGTCGACGAAATCTTCGTCAAGCTGGCCGGTAATGTCGAGTACCATGAACTCTTTTTCCTTAGCCATACTTACATATACAAACTCCACTATCTTGTCGGAACGCCTTCGCACCCACACGCAATCGCCATAGTCTTCCGAAGAATCACCCTTGCCGTATTTTGTGTAGCGCTTGCCACTGCTCTCGAGCAGTTCCAAGGCTTCTTTCCTGTATTCCTCCGCCGAAGAACCGGAATTTATTATCCTTACGCTGTTTATGTTCGAAAAGAACGACATTACGTCCTGCTTGTCGTATTCCTTAGCCAGTTTCATTATCTCGCGCAGCATTTTCGGTCCTACCGTAACGCATTCCAGGTTCTTGTCGTCTAAGTTGTCTTCCATGAACCTCGAAGCGAAGTCCTGTGCTGTTTGGGCCGACATGCAAAGCGGCATTGCCAGGCACACCAAAAGAAGCGTTACCAACCTCCTCATTGCATTTTCTTTTCCTTGCCGTTAATGCTCAGAGAATCGGCTCTCTGCTGCTCGAGCAATTCTTCCGACATGTTGTGGAATGCCTCGGAAACTTCATCGTAAGCTGCCTTTGGGTCTTTGTAGGTATCCTTATATGTGGCATAGTTGTAATCGGGAGCCGAGCTGCCCTCGCGGCTGAACGAGTGCTGCGCCGCGTTTCCCAAAACAAGCACGATTGCCACTGCCGCCGCGGCCTTGAAGAACGGGCGCAACTGCAACGCTAACGTTATGCGGCGCGCGTTTACCGAAGGTTGCTCGACGAGTTTCAGCATCTTTTCGTCGAAATCGGCACCCAGCTTCGTTTCCTTGGCCTCGTCTTCGTAAACAAATAGGCTTCTGTACGGTTCCAGGCTCTGCGGGATGTCTTTCTGGCGGAAGAATGCGCGAAGTATGCCTTCTTCCTCCTGCGACGTCTCACATTTCCAGAAACGTTCCAAAAGATTCTCTATGTATTTACAGTCCATACGCTTCTATTTTCTCAATTTGTTGCCGAATGCGCTGACGTGCGCGGAAAAGGTTCACTTTCACCTGCTCTTCGCTCTGCCCTGTTATCCCGGCTATCTCCTTGTAGGACTTCCCTTCTATGTCGCGCAGGTGCATTACCATGCGTTGCTGCTCGGGAAGCGTGTTGAAAAACTTCTCAACCATGCGCAGGCGTTCGCTCTGCATGAGCTGCTGGTCGGGAGACGCTTCGTTGGAAAGCATTTGGGGTGCGTCGTCGAGCGCTACGTTCGAAGTTTCCTTCCTTGCTATGCGGTCGAGAGCCAGGTTTTTGCATACCGTTAGGCTGTAAGCCTCTATCGACTCCACCTCGCCAAGTTCGTCCCGCTTGTTCCAAACGCGTATCAGTACATCCTGAACGATGTCTTCAGCCTCTGCCTTGTTCAGCGTAACACGAAGAGCCAACCGGAAAATTTTGTTTTTTAGCGGCAATACATCATCGCGAAAACTGAGCTTTTTCATCGTTCTTTCAATCAATAGACGGTTATACCGGAAAAAAGTTACAGGCAGTGCGATATTTTTTTCGGAAAAAGTTGATTTTTCTCCGTTTTTATTATCCGAAAAGCTTTTCTGACAATTCTCCGGCCGTATCCGCCACTTCAATTATCCCATTTATCCTGGAATTTATCATTCTTTCCTGCCCGAGGTGTTTAAGAAGGTCGACCAAAGGATTCCAGAAACCGTTCACATTATATAATATGACTTTCTTCTTATGGTAACCTATAAAGTTTGCTGCCGCCACGGTGAATATTTCATCCAAAGTGCCGACCCCGCCGGGCAAAGCCACAAAAACATCGGCTTCGCGCACCATCGTGCTTTTGCGGTCGTCGAGATTCTCGCAGTAAAACATCACGTCGGAGTCGTCGGCAAGGTTTTTCTCCATGAGAATACGCGGTACTACTCCTATGGTCTGCCCGCCGGCACGGCGCACGGCGTCGGCTGTCACCTTCATAAGGCCGCATGCCGAGCCTCCGTAAACCATGTATGCCCCGCGGCTGCCTATTTCGCCGCCCAAAGCCTCCGCCGCTCTGACATATTCGGGATTGATGTCGGTGTGCGAGGAACAGAAAACCCCAATTCTCTTCATGTCACTCACTTATTGCTATTGCTTCGATTTCTATGCGTGCTCCTTTTGGCAATTCGGCCACTGCAACGGCGGAACGCGCCGGCGCAACATCGTCGAAATAGCCTGCATATACCTCGTTAACAGCCTTGAAGTCGTTCATGTCGACAAGGAAGATTGTTGTCTTCACAACATCTCGCATTGTCATTCCGGCTTCGTAAAGCACTGCACTTATGTTGTCGAGCGAACGCCGGGTAAGCACGGCAATGTCGTCGTCGGGGAACTTGCCGGTTTGCGGGTCAATGGGCAGCTGGCCCGACACGAAAACCATGTTTCCTATTTTTACGCCTTGGCTGTACGGCCCGATAGCGTAGGGAGCGTTCGTTGTTGAAATTTCCTTTTTCATATTCGTCAGTTTTGGTTTAAAAACCAAAAATAATGATTTTTCCCGTGCGTGGCGTCACTTTGCGCTCTTTTTTGGGTATCCCGGCCTGAGTGCTGGTGTTTTTATAGTAATTTTGCGCCGCTATGAACACTTACGAAACAGAAAAACTTGCAAACGGCCTTAGGATAATATACGAACCTTCGGCCACCGAAGTTGTTTATTGCGGATACGTAGTAAACGCCGGAACGCGCCACGAGCCCGCCGACCGCGAAGGAATGGCGCATTTCATAGAGCACATGTCGTTCAAGGGCACGGAGCACCGCAGTTCCTGGCACGTAAGCAACGCGCTCGAGAGCGTGGGCGGCGACCTCAACGCCTACACGAGCAAGGAGGAAACCGTATTCTACACCGCGCTGCCGCGCGAGGAGCTGAAGCGTGCCATAGACGTGCTGACCGACATGGTGTTCCACAGCACATATCCGCAATGCGAGATTGACAAAGAGGTAGAGGTAATAATCGACGAGATACAAAGCTACAAGGATTCGCCGTCCGACCTTATCTTCGATGAATTCGAGGAAACCATATTCAAGAACCACGCCCTGGGGCGCAAAATACTTGGCAAGGCCGAACGGTTGAGGACATTCACCACTGCCGACGCGCTTGCGTTCACGGGAAAGTGTTACCGGCCGTCGAACGCCACGTTCTTCCTGTACGGGAACATAGACTTCGGGCGGGCCGTGCGCATGCTCGAACACGCCACTGCGGGGCTGTCGCCGCTTGCGGCCGAAAAATCAGTCACTCCCCTGCCCGAATACGAACCTGTAGAAAGAATCGTAGAAAAGGGAACACACCAGGCACACGTAATAATAGGCACACGCGGCCTCAGCGCGAACGACAAGCGCAAGACGCCGCTCTTCCTGCTGAACAACATACTCGGAGGGCCGAGCATGAACTCACGCCTTAACACATCGCTTCGCGAGAAGAACGGGCTTGTGTACACGGTGGACAGTTTCATGGCCTCGTACACCGACACCGGGTTGTGGGGAATCTACTTCGGTTGCGACGAAAAGGACATAAGCCGCTGCCGGCGTATCGTGGCACGCGAGCTAAAGCGCCTTACCGACACGCCGCTCACGCCCACACGTCTGAACGCCGCAAAGAAACAGATAAAAGGACAGATAAAAATTTCGCGCGACCGCCTGGAAAGCTACGCCCTCAGCATGGGAAAAGTGTACTCTCAATATGGCCGCCACCGCGATGTTGACGAAATGTGCCGCCGTATCGACGCAATAACGCCGGACGACATACAGGCCGTGGCAAACGATATATTCGCCCCCGAGCGGCTGACCACCTTGATTTATAAATAATGCTTGTCCCCGGGACCTCAGTTCCGGGGATTTTCATACCCCTCTCCACCGCGGCAAAAGCCGCGGTCCGAAATTGTCTGCGTTTTTCGTACAAGATTCAAACGGGTTTTCAGAGGGCGAAAAAAAGGTCTGAGATATTTTAAATTAGGTCAGACATATTTTGAAATATGTGCCTTGTATTTTTTCTTTGCTCCCATGTGAATAAAAAGTGCTGAAAATCAGTTTTCATTTATCCGTACCGAAAAACGACAATTTCAGCGACAAATTCCACCCCGGCAGAGACAGTAACTGTCCCGCCGCTGTCCCGCGCCAAAACTGCATAAAAAACCGCACAAATCCTTTGCCTTGTAGCCCGCATTGCTTATTTTTGTAACAGAGCGACGAAAGAATGAAGATAAGAAACCTCGATTTGGGAAGCCGCCCGGTAATGCTGGCTCCTATGGACGATGTTACCGACCCCGGTTTCAGGCTGCTGTGCCGCAAGCTGGGAGCCAGCATGGTGTATTCCGAATTCGTGGCCTCGGACGCCCTTGTAAGGATGGTGAACAAAAGCCTTGCAAAGCTCGAGGTTTGGAACGAGGAACGCCCCGTGGCAATACAGATTTACGGCAAAGACCCCGGGAACATGGCCGAAGCCGCAAGGATTGTCGTCGACCAGGCCCACCCCGACGTGCTCGACCTCAACTTCGGCTGCCCGGTAAAGAAAGTGGCGGGCAAGGGCGCCGGCGCCGGACTACTGAAAGACATACCCCTTATGCTCGAAATAACACGCGCCGTTGTGGCAGCCGTGGATATTCCGGTAACAGTAAAGACGCGACTGGGGTGGGACATGAACAACATCGTCGTGGGCGAACTGGCCTTGCAGTTGCAGGACTGCGGCATAGCAGCACTAACCGTGCACGGGCGTACACGCTCGCAAATGTACACGGGCACGGCCGACTGGGAACCTATCGGGAAACTCAAGGAAAATCCCGACATAACAATACCGATAATAGGCAACGGCGACATAACATCAGGCAAACAGGCCGCCGAAATGTTCGAACGCTACGGCGTTGACGGGATAATGGTAGGCCGTGCGACATTCGGCCGCCCGTGGATATTTGCCGAGATAGCCCGGGCGCTCGGCCACCCCACAACCGAACTGAAAAATGTCATAGAAAGCCAATACGAACCGCTTACAACCGACTGGAAACTCGACGTCCTGAAAGAACAGGTGCGGCAGAGCGTTGCGCGGGCAGGCGAATACGGCGGGATACTGCACATTCGCCGGCACCTGGCAGCAACACCGCTGTTCAAGGGCATTCCCGACTTCAGACAGACGCGCATAGCCATGCTGCGCGCCGAAAAGCTGGAACAGCTGCTCGACATGATGGAGGCCACGCGCCCCTTGTTGCACATGGCCGGAAAAGAAACGGAAACACCGAATACTAACACATAAAAATTACAAGTCATGAAGAATCTTAAAATCGAATCAGTAATCGTAGCTGTAGGCCTGGCACTGCTCGGCATTTTCATCTACAAGGGAATAAACAGCCTGGCACAACGCGACCGCACTGTAAGCGTGCGCGGACTTGCCGAAAAGGAAGTAAAAGCCGACAGGGTAATATGGCCGCTCGTCTACAAGACAGTGGGCAACAACATATCGGGCATTAACGCAGACCTTTCGAACGCCAACCGTAAAATCAAGGATTTCCTTATAAAAAACGGCATTCCCGCCGATGAAATCGAAGTAGGCGCACCGCAAGTGAACGACCTTTGGACAAACGAATACAACGACAACCGCAAACGCGAACGCTACAACGCCAGAACTGTGATTACCGTTACTTCGTCTAACGTAGACAAGGTGCGCGACCTCATCACCCGCACAGGCGACCTGCTAAAAGAAGGCATCGCCATAGCACCTAACGATTACCAGACTCAAATAAAATACTCGTTTACCAGCCTTAACAAGATTAAACCCAAAATGATAGAGGAAGCTACCAAAAACGCACGCGAAGCCGCAGAGAAGTTCGCAAAAGATTCCGAAAGCAGGCTGGGCAAGATACAATCTGCCTCGCAGGGGCTTTTCACTATCAACGACCGCGACGAGAACACACCTTTCATAAAGGAAGTGCGCGTCGTTACAATGGTAAACTACCAACTCGACAACTAATCCGCCTGCCAATTGCAAGCAAATAAAATCCTACGATGAATACGGGATTTTTTAACGGCAGAACTTGATTTTCCGCCTCGAGGTAACAACATTAACAAAGTCCGGCGAATTTTATGATTCGCCGGACTTTTCATTTATCTCATCCCTTATCGTTGTAATCTTAACTGTCGAGGCACATGCTAACCGCGTTTCAATTCATCCATGCTCAAACCTTTGAGATAAGAAACAAAAAACTCGATGGATTCTTCGATTTCTGAAATTTTTATATACTCATCTGCCGTATGTGACCTTGACGATTCGCCCGGGCCAATCTTGACTGTAGGAAACGAAAGCAAAGCCTGGTTACTCAATGTTGGAGAACCGAACGGCGTTCGTCCCATATCTTTTGCGCGGCGCACGAGCGGATGACTTTCGTCTATGCGCGAGGAGTTGAGTCGAAAAGAACGCGCCACTGGCTCACTCTTTATATTTTTCCTGATTTCATCGAAGATTTCGCGGTTCGAATAAAGTTCGTTCGAACGGACATCAACAGTAAAAACGCACCTGTCGGGAATGACGTTATGCTGCGTTCCTGCGTTTATTATAGTCACCGTGGCCTTCACTTTTCCGAGCAATGGCGAAACCCTTGTGAACTCGTGGTCCGTTATCCACCGTATATCTTCCACAGCTTTATATATGGCGTTGTCCCCTTCGTCGCGCGCCGCATGCCCCGAACGACCGTAAGAAGTTACGTCTATCACCATCAAGCCTTTTTCGGCAACTGCCGGCTGCAACGCGGTAGGTTCGCCTATAATACCCGCGTCGACATGAGGCAGCCGGGGCAAAAGCAGCTCTATTCCGTTTTTGCCGGATACTTCCTCTTCGGCCGAAGCCGAAAAAACCACGTTGAAACCGCGTTTTTCTCTCGTTATCATAAAATAAGCCTGCATGAGCGACACCAAGCTTCCGCCATCGTCATTAGCGCCCAATCCGTACAGGCAGCCATCCTCTATGACCGGCGCATAAGGGTCGCGATTCCAGCCGGAAACGGGCTTAACCGTATCGATGTGCGCGTCGAGCAGAAGAGTAGGAAGAGTATCGTCGAAATCAGGGCAAACCGAAGCCACGTTGTTACCCACACGC
>URSZ01000014.1 GCA_900550635.1 uncultured Prevotella sp.
ATAATGTGGTATGCTATGAAGTAAATCAGGTCGCTTATGGCATAAAGCACTTTGAAAGGCAGCAGCGAGGCGGTGTACATGGCCCCGCGCCGTATGCGATACCAAAACTCGTTCATTTTGCGTTAGTGAGTTTTCGTTTTTCTATTATCGATTCGATTTTCTCGGCCACGGTGTCGGGGCTTATTCTTGTAAGGCAGGCGTAATCGCCCCTCAGGCATGGCTTGTTGCCATACACGGAGCACGGGCGGCAGTCCATGTCGGCCTGTATGAAGTTTGAAGGTTCCTGTCCCCATCCTTGAAAGCCGGCATACGGGTGTGTGGCTCCCCATATCGACACTACGGGCACGCCTGTTATCGAGGCGAGGTGCATGTTGGCCGAGTCCATCGAGAGAACCACGTCCATGCGGCTCAACACCCCGAGCTCGTCTTCCATGCGCCCGTAGCCTATCATGGAAGTTACTGCCGGATAACGCTTCTCCCATTCCAGGGCTATGTTTTTTTCTTCCTCTCCGCCGCCGAATATGAATATTCGCCGCCGGGGGTATTTGCACAGTATCGAAACAACGCGTTCCGTCAGTTCGGGCGGGTATATCTTTCCTTTATGCTGTGCGAAGGGTGCCACGCCTATCCATTCGTCTTCGTTTTTCGACCCTACGAGTTCGGCCAGTGTGCCTACGTCGCCTTTTTCCTCGCCGAAGATTGAGGTGAAATTGAATTCGAACGGGTAACCCAAGCGGGCAAACACGTCGGCATATCGTTGCACCGAGGTTTCGAGCGGCTTGAGCCGCTTGTTTTTGCGCCGCGTGAGCTCCTTTTTTGCCCGGCGGCCCTTTTTTATGGGCACAACGGGTATGTGGTTCATGCGGAAACGCAGGCTCAGGTATTTGGTGCGCAGAACATCGTGCAGGTCGGCCACACAGTCGAACCGCATTTCCTGCAGTTCGCGGAAGAGCCGTTCCAGGCCGCGTATGCCGGCGTAGTCGTCCATGTCGATACCGTAAAAATGCACGTTTGCCGGCATTTCGTGGAAGAGCGCACCCCATTTGCGGCGCGATACTACGGTTATCTCGTCGTTAGGATAGCTTATGGCAAGCGAATGTATGGCCGGAACCGTCATCGCTACATCTCCCAGGGCTGAAAGGCGTATAGCCAGAATGTGCGCCACAGGCTTAACGGTTTTAGTGCGGTGAGTTACGTTAAACTTTGTGACAAAGTTACGTTTTTCCGCCGTCTTTTCAAAATCGGGCGGTATATAATTGGATGCGCTGTAGTTCAAGGAAAAAATACGCGGCACGTGAAAAAAATTATGTCAGACATATTTTGAAACAGGTCAGACATATTTTAAAATATCTCAGACATATTTTTTCGGAGTTGCGTGCGGGGATGTGTGCGTGTCTTTCCCGGGCTTTGTGTGTGGAAATATGGCACACTGTTTGCAGGCGCGGCATTAAGAAAAGGTATTGCCGTTCCTTTTGGATTTGCTGCGTTATTTGAGCAGTTGTCTTTCGGGCGTGCCGTCGCTTTCCAAAACCTTCATCTGGTGGATTGCTATCTGGTTCAGTTTTACGAGCCTTTCTCCTTGCGGCATTCCCTGTTCGATGAATACAGCGTTGAGGTTTTCCATGTTTGAAAGGCAGATTAGTTCGTTTATTGTGGCGTAGTCGCGGATGTTGCCTTTCATTCCGGGGTTGGCTTCCCGCCATTGTTTTGCCGTCATGCCGAACATGGCAACGTTCAGCACGTCGGCTTCGTTGGCATATATGATGTTGGCCTGCGTGCTCGTTACCTCTGCCGGTATAAGGTTCTGCTTTATGGCGTCGGTATGAATGCGGTAGTTTATTTTCGACAGTTCGCGCCTGGCCGACCATCCTATTTGCTGCTGTTCCTCGGCTTTAAGGCGCTGGAATTCCTTTACTATATAAACCTTGAATTCGGGGCTAATCCACATGGCGAATTCAAACGCTATGTCATGGTGGGCGTATGTGCCGCCATATCGGCCCGCTTTGGCTTGCAGGCTTATGGCGTTGGTACGTGCGACAAACTCTTTTACGCTGATTTTAAAGCTGTTCAGACCTGAATGGCTTTTAATTATGGCGAATTCGCCATAATTAAAGGCAGGGTTATAGACTTTTTCCCAAATCCCCAGGAATTCGAGTGTGTTACGGTTACGCAGCCAGTCGGTAATGAAAAAGTCTCCGTCTTTGGCACGCAACATGTCGGTAAGGCAGATATAGTCCTCTCCATTTATCTTAACGACATTTACCTCGGTGTCTTTTACGGTTATTTTGGTCATAGGCAGGTATTGGTTCAAGATACTATTGCTTGCGGCAGTATTTTTTGTTTGATTATGCCCGAATGCGTGTAATCGGGCCGGATTACAAATGTAACCAAAAATACAGACAGTTAGGCCCGGCGGTGTTTCGTTTCTGAAAATAGAAAAAAAATACACGGCACGTGAAAAAAATTATGTCCGACATATTTTGAAACAGGTCAGACATATTTTAAAATATCTCAGACATATTTTTTCGGAGGTCGGAACCGGGGGTGCGGGCAGGGTAGAGGCGTGGAATTTGGCATAATGTTTGTTAGCCGGCATTAAGAATAATTAAGGTAAAAATAATTGTGCCCGGTAAAAAATGGGCAGGTGCGCTTTGCTTGGCTGATGTGATTTGTTATTTTTGCCGGTATGAATGCCAAGAGAATATTGCTTCTGCTTTTGTTTGCCGGGGCGGCGCATTGTGTTGCCGCCCAGGATGAAGACGGCGATACCGGAGTTCCCCCCATGGCTCTTTATGTGCAAGTAGGCAAAACGCTTTACAAGGGCGACAGCATTCCCGACATCGTTACGCCGACGCTGTACAAGTATCCTCCCATAAAATTCAAGAGCAAGCGCGACGAAGCCAAGTACAACAGGCTTGTGAACAACGTGAAGCGCGTGCTGCCGTATGCCAAGCAGGCGCGGCAGATTCTCATGGAGACGGGCGAATACCTTGCAACGCTTCCCGACGAGAAATCGCGCAAGGAGCACATAGACATAGTGGAAAAAGGCATAAAGGAGCAATACAAACCTGTGGTGAAGAAACTTACCTTCTCGCAGGGTAAGCTGTTGGTTAAACTGATTTACCGTGAGTGCAACCAAACGTCGTATGAGGTGGTGCAGGCGTTCCTCGGCTCATTCAAGGCAGGGTATTACCAGTTTTTTGCCGGGCTCTTCGGCAACAGCCTGAAGAAGGCCTACGACCCCGAAGGGGATGACAAATATACTGAGCGCGTGGTGCGTATGGTAGAAAGCGGACAACTGTAAGGATACGGCCATGCGTGGTTGCATGTGCGTGAGGCCGGAAATAACAAGCCTTGCCTGTTTTTCATGACGGGCAAGGCTTTTGTTGATGTTGCGTGAAGGCGGTTGCGTCAGTTTCCTGAAATTTTTGCGGTTTGCGGGTTGCGTATGTTCGTTGCTCCGGTAAGGAAGGCTTTGGCCGTTCCGAACTTCAGGTTGAGGTCGAGGCGCACCGGCAGGCGGTTCTTGTCGTCGGTTACGTAGAAGGTAACGACTTCCTTTTCTTTGCCGTCATCGTCTTTTTCGACGTATGAGAATACAAGGCAGCGGTATTTCACCGGCGAGTTTTCAACCTGGAACGTTGAGCGCCCGCGGAATATCAGCACTTCGTCCTGCGTCTTGCCGCCGTCGGTCATCTGGAAATGGTAGCGGTAGCCTTTGTTCATGTTGCTTATGTTCATCGACCGTGCCTTGAGCATTATGCTCAGCATGTCGTATATGCAGTCTTCGCGGCTTTCGTTCTTCACCTTTATGGTGCCCCTTTTGTTGCGGTGGCGCTGCTTTACGTGGCAAATACCGTCGATGTAGCTGTACCACACCTCGTCGGTGCGGTAAGAGCCTCCTTCGTTTGCCGCTTTTTTATAGTACATGGGCACCATCTCGCGTGTGGTGTAGCTCATGATTGTGTCGCGCATGATGAAAAAGCGGTCGGCCCTTTTGGAACCCCTTGTTATGAGGCGTGTGCGGTAGGCGTCTTTTCCCATGTATGTGGTGTTGCTGATGTTCAGCGAGGCCGAACCGGCCTTGAGCCATACGAACTTCCAGTTGAAGTACAGGTCGTACAACAGTGTCTCGCCGCTGTTGAACGCCTCGTTCTTGGCCGGGCATTGCGCGTAAGCGGTTGTGGCGGCAAAGAATGCGAGTATTATTGTCAGGAACTTTTTCATTTCGATCGTTTTTTAAGTTCGCGCTGCGCGTTACGGTTTAAAATGGTTTTCTTTCTGTCGGGCTTTTGCTTCGTGATTTGTTCGGGCTTTTGCTCAATTAGAGGAACGGAACGAACGTTCCAGGGTAGCTCTGTATCCCAGCGGGCACGCAGTTCGATAGCCTCGGGATAGTAATACACAGGCTCGGGCTGTTTTTTCTCTGAGAAAAGCCCCGTGTCCCACTCTCCGTTGTTGTTCTGGTCGACGAACATGCGCATATAGTACTTTCCGGGTGAAAGGTAGAAGAAGTCGGCATGGTCGCCGTCGGCCTTCACCGTGCGAGTGGGCTTGTCGCCGTTCAACAGTTGTACGTATGCCTGGCCGTTGTCGTAGTTGCTCAAGGTTACAAAGAGCGAGGCGTAGGTATCGAGCGGAGGTATTGAAAAACCCATTTCGAGCGGCAGGTTGTTGTTGCCGTAAATGCTCGTGAATGCGGCCGAGTCGACTCGCAGTTTGTATCTCTGGTCGGGGCGCCACTCGCCGTAAAGCGTATATCCGAGCATGTTGTTAGTGTCGTTTTCGATAATGAAAGGTTGTTCTTCCCATAGTGTGTCGACTGCAAGCATGAGGTGCACTCTTGCGCTGTCAATTTTTTCGAGTGGCTCGTTGACAAGGAATTTCAAGTTGTCGGTAGGAGCCATTGTCCCCTTGGAGAAATATCTTATCCTTATCCATTGGCGCGGCTGGCGTTCGCGGAAGCGTTTTCCGCGTTTCAGCGCCTTTTCGCGTTCCTTGTTCCATTTTTCCATTGCTTCTTCGCGGTCTTTCATTATGCGCGAGTAGGAAATTCTGGAAATGAGTTCGAGCGTGTCGGTGGTCATTATGTTCTGGCCTGTGGAGTCGTCGGTTTCTTCGTATGTTAGTTTGAAGGCCAGCGTGTCTTTTGCCACTACTGCCGTGTCGCGCACCCAGTAGGTTATTGTGTCGTTTGTTTCGCTCGACTGTATGACGAATGCGTCTTTTTCGTCAAAGTTTATGCCTTTCAGCTCGGGGAAGTGCTTTGAAGCCGCCGTAAAGTATATGGTGAACGAGAAAGGGTCTTTGCGTTCTGTTTTCAGCAGGTGGCGTTGTGTCAGTGTTTCCTTGAACGAGCGCAGCACTATGTCGTCGGGCATATAGTGCGTGTATGCCACTGTTTTTATCGTGTCTATGAGTACGGAGTCTACCCAAGTGGTATCTTGCCGCGTAGCCGGTTCGCTCGTCGGTATGATAATGTCTTCGGTAAAAGCGATGTCTTCGCTTTTTTGTTTGAATATGAAGTCGTTTTCCGCGTCGTTGAGAGCGTATATCCTATATTTGCCCGGCGCCAGTCCTTTTATCACGAATTTTCCGCTGCCGTCGGTGCGGCCGATGTGTTCGAGCGGTGTGGTGGTGAATGCCGAGTCTTCAAGGTTGGAGTGCAGGCCTACGAGGATTCCTTTTACCGGTTCGAGGTTGGAGGCGTCGAGCACTTTGCCCGACACTTCCATGGTGTCGATGTTTTCTCCTGTCGAGAATACGAACGCATAGCTTTCCATCGGGTTGCCTTCGTTGTTGTCTTCGATAGCGTCGGAGAAGTCGATTGTGTATGTCGTGTTTGCCCGCAGTGAGTCGCGCAGTTCGATAAGTATCTTGCGTCCCGAGGCGCGTATTTCGGGTTGTTCGAGCTGCGGGGGCGAGATTACCACTTTTTCGGCAGCGTTGTTGAGGCGTATGTATTCGTCGAACATGAGCGTTATGCGCTGCTGGACGTTGTTTACCGAGTATTCGGCCGGTGTGGTGCCTACTATTTTCGGCGGGGTTTCGTCGTATGGGCCGCCGTCGGGACGTCCGGGGTTTGCACATGAGAAAACGGACATGAAAGCGGCAAAAGCTATCGTGTTCCTTATAATCTTGCAGGTGTTCATCGGTTTTTTATTGTATGTGCAAATGGACTGTCTCCCTTGTTGCGGGGTTATTTTCCGCCGTTAAGGGCGAGGATTTCTTCTATTATGTTGCGCGAGTTGTTCAGGCGCGGCACTTTGTGCTGCCCTCCGAGTTTTCCTTTCGAGCGCAGCCAGTCGTTGAACAGTCCCGGCCGCGCTTCGGTTATTTCGAGCCTTTGCAGGGTGATGTCCTTGCTTCGTTTGGCCTCGTAGTCGGAGTTTATTTCCTGCAGTGCCTTGTCGAGCACTTCGGCGAACTGTTCCAGGTTGTCGGGTTGTTTTGAAAATTCTATCAGCCATTGGTGGCGGCATTTACCGTGTATGTCCATAAACACCGGTGCGGCGGTGTATTCCAGCACTTGTGCTCCGGTGGCTTTGCATGCCTTGTCGAGTCCTTTCTCGGCGTTGTCCACCATTAGTTCTTCGCCGAAGGCGTTGATAAAGCTCTTTGTCCTGCCGCTGATAATGAACTTGTACGGGTTTTTCGAGGTGAATTTTACAGTGTCGCCTATCTGGTAGCGCCACAGTCCGCACGATGTTGAAATTATTATGGCGTAGTTCTTGCCGGTTTCGGTTTTCCAAAGGGGTATGGCCTTTGCTTCGGGCATTCCCACCTCTTCGAGCGGTATGAATTCGTAGAACACGTCGTAGTCTATCATGAGCAGCATGGCGGGGTCGGCGGGGTCGTCCTGCAGGCCGAAGAATCCTTCGCTGGCGTTGTACGTTTCCATGTAGTGCATTCGCGGGCTGCGTATCAGCTGTTTGTAACGCTCGCGGTATGGTGTGAAAGCCACTCCGCCGTGGAAGAAAACTTCCAGGTCGGGCCATACTTCGTCGAGGTATGTCTTGCCTGTTATTTCGAGCACGCGGTCGATTACCGACAGCATCCACGACGGCACGCCGCTTATGTTGCTTACGTTCTTGCCGGCTGCCTCGTGTGCTATGCGGTCGCGCTTGGTTTCGAAGTCGGCCAGCAGAGCGGTTTGTTTGCAAGGCACGCGCAGCAGGTTCACAACAGGGTTGATGTTTTCTATGAGTATTGCGCTCAGGTCGCCCACCAGGCTGTGGGGCAGGTTGTAGTTTGGCGCGTGGCTGCCGCCGAGTATGAGCGTGCGTCCGTCGAATATGCGGCTGTCGGGGTTATTGCGCAGGTAGAGCGCCACGGCGTCGCGCCCGCCGGCGTAGTGCACCCGTTGCAGCCCCTCGCGGCTCACGGGTATGAACTTGCTCTTGTCGTTGGTTGTTCCCGACGATTTGGCATACCACCTCACACGTCCGGGCCACAGTATGTCGGCTTCGCCGCGGCGCATGCGGTCGATGTATCCTTTCGTCTCTTCGTATGTGTTTATGGGTACGGTGCGGGCAAAGTCCTCATAGCCTTTCATGTCGGAGTAGCCGTATTTCTTGCCCCATTCGGTGTTGCCGGCGCGTTCGAGCAGGCGTTTTAATACGCGCCGTTGTATTTTTTCAGCAGAATCTGCGTATTTTTCGATTGCTTTTGCGCGCGGCATGAAGAACGGGCGCGCAATACTTGTAAGGCTCATGGCTAAATGCGTTTCTGGCGTTTTTTAGTTCGTTCAAGACGCAAATTTAGTGGAAAAGTTTCAATCCTGCGCAGTAAATGCTTCCGCATTTAGTTTAATTGTGAGTTGTGAATAAGAATTAAACAAAAATATATACATCTGAACTGTAGGGGAATAGCGATACTCCGTGCAAACGCGCGGATGCATGGCGGGTGGGCGGAAAATCATGGCGGAAATGTCTGTTTCGGGGCGTGAAAAATTGAAAACTGATTTTCAGTGCTTAAACCCCACGTGGGAGCAAATAAAAAATATGTCCGACATATTTCGAAATAGGTCAGACATATTTTAAAATACAAGGCACATATTTTTCGCCCTCCGGAAACCCGTTTGAAAACCGTGCCGAAAATGCAGACAAATTCAGCCGCTCTGTTTTTTCCTGTGCCGGAGGTGTGTGTCTGCACACGCTGTCACACGGCGTATTCTTCCTGCTTGGCAAAGGCTTTCGATTCTGCTTCGGCTATGATGTCTTCTTTCGACGATTGTTTCTTGGCCGCAGTGTTTTTTTGTGTCTTTGCATTGGGTGCGGGCCTGCCTTTTTCCTCCGTTTCGGTCTTGCTGCGGTTTTGCCTTTGCTGTTCTTCTTTTTTCTCCATTCCCGGCTCGCGTTTTGGAGCAGAGCTGTGGCGTCGCGGTTTGCGGCTTTTTGCGGTAACGGTGTCGCAATCGGTTTTCGGGGGCAGGCTTATTATTTCCTCTTCAATGGCCGTGCGCTTTTCTTTCGACTTCAACACCGCGCTCAGGTGTTCTTTTTCGTGGCGCAGGCGGTGGAGCGCTTCGCGTGCGGCCTTTTGCTGGCTTTCTTTCTTGGAGTATCCGTTTCCTTTCCCGCATACGATACCTTCTATTATCACTTCGGAGTGGAACGTCAGCGGCTCGCCGTTTTTCTGCGGCGGGGTTTCGAGGGCAAAGTCGGTTTGCAGCTTGTTCTTCTGTGCCCATTCGAGCAGTTTGCTCTTGAAGTTCACCTCCTTGTTGGCCACCTTGTCGAGGTTGAGGTGCTCGGCGATTATCCTGCGGCGCAGGAACCACATGCAGTACTTGTATCCGCGGTCGAGGTATATGGCGCCCACGAGTGCTTCGAAGGCGTTGCCGCTTATGTAACTGTTGTGGCCGGTTGTATGCCCGTTCGAGTGCACAAGCTTGTCGAGCCCCACTTCCTCTGCCAGGCGGTTGAGGGTGTTCCTCTGCACGAGCTTGCTGCGGGTGGTTGTAAGGAAACCTTCTCTTTTCTGTTCGAAATGGTGGAACACAATGTCGCTCGTAACGGCCTCGATGATTGCGTCGCCAAGGAATTCCAGGCGTTCGTTGTTTATCTTCTTGCCGTTCTTGCTTCGTATGGCCGAGGAGCTGTGCGCCAGGGCTTGCCTGTAGAGTGCAATGTGGTGGGGATAGAAACCGAGGATACGGTATAAAGACGAATAAAGCTCCTTATCCTTTCGGAAAGGGAGCTTTATGTGGTCGATTAAGTTTATCATGCGTCAGTTTGCCTTATTTGGCGAACTTTTTGATTATCACGCATGCGTTGTGTCCTCCGAAACCGAACGTGTTGCTCAGCGCCGCGCGTATCTCGCGTTTTTGCGCCTTGTTGAACGTGAAGTTCAGGTTGTAGTCGATTTCTTCGTCGTTATCGCCGTCGGCATGGTTGATTGTGGGCGGCACGATGTCTTCTTGCACTGCTTTCAGCGAGATGAGAGCTTCCACCGCTCCCGCTGCGCCGAGCAGGTGTCCTGTCATAGACTTTGTGGAGCTTATGTTGAGCTTGTAGGCATGCTCGCCGAATACTTCCTTTATGGCTTTTACTTCCGATACGTCGCCTACGGGTGTCGACGTGCCGTGCACGTTGATGTAGTCGATGTCTTCGGGTTTAAGGCCTGCGTCTTCGAGCGCGCGTGTCATAACGAGCTTTGCTCCGAGTCCTTCGGGGTGCGAGGCGGTGATGTGGTGTGCGTCGGCCGACATTCCCGCGCCTGCTATTTCGCCGTAGATGTGTGCTCCGCGTTTGAGCGCGTGTTCGAGTTCTTCGAAGATGAGCACTCCCGCGCCTTCGCCCATGATGAATCCGTCGCGCGAGGCGCTGAACGGGCGTGAAGCGTGTTCGGGGTCATCGTTGCGGGTCGACAGCGCGTGCATTGCGTTGAAGCCTCCCACGCCTGCCGGCCAGATGGCTGCTTCTGCTCCGCCTGCCACGATTGCGCTGGCTTTGCCGAGGCGCACGAGGTTGAACGCGTCGGCCAGTGCGTTGGTCGATGAGGCGCATGCCGAGGTGGTGGTGTAGTTGGGGCCTCTGAAGCCGTGGTTTATCGAAACCTGGCCCGAAGCTATGTCGGCAATCATTTTCGGGATGAAGAAGGGATTGTAGCGCGGACCCATTGTTTCGCCGGTCTTTGCGTAGTTTCCTGCCTCTTCCTCGAAGGTGTGTATGCCGCCTATGCCAACACCGAAGATTACACCGACGTTGTTCTTGTCGATGTCGTCCCCGTCAAGTCCTGCGTCCTTTATTGCTTCGTCGGCTGCAACAACGGCGTACTGCTCGTACAGGTCCATCTTGCGAACCTCTTTGCGGTCAAAGTAGTCCGTTGCGTTGTAGCCTTTTACTTCGCAAGCGAACTGTGTCTTGAACTTGGACGCGTCAAAATGAGTAATCGGCCCGGCTCCGCTTTTTCCGAGCTTGATGTTCTCCCATGTTTCGGGAGCGGTTTTACCAAGCGGGGTTATGGCGCCCAGACCGGTTACAACGACTCTTTTCAATTCCATGTTTTCAAGTATGGAGGAAACGTTTTACTGTTTAACGTTTGCCTCGATGTAAGCGATTGCGTCGCCAACGGTCGAAATTTTTTCAGCCTGATCGTCAGGAATCTGAATTTGGAACTCTTTCTCAAATTCCATGATGAGCTCAACGGTGTCGAGGGAATCTGCACCTAAGTCGTTTGCGAAGCTTGCTTCGTTCTTTACTTCGGCTTCGTCTACGCCGAGTTTGTCAACAATGATTGATTTTACCTTTGATTCGATTTCAGACATGATAATTGTTTTTTTTTGAGTTTTTCTTATTCTACAGGCTGCAAAAGTATAGAGAAACATTTATATGTCAAAATTTTTTTGCGAAAAAACGCTCTTTGTTGCACACGGTACGGCTGTTTGTGCAAAAATGTTTTGCCCGGCGGTCCGTAAGTGTTTATTATGTTGCTTGTTGCGTGAAATATAAATTTAGGTTAAAACGATATATCCCGGATTTTTTACTCCTGTTCCCTCCGTAAATGCGGGAATGTTTATTCAAGAGCGTGAATATCCGTTCATTTTCGGCCGTTTTTCGGGATGTTTTCAACGGCTTCCGGGAGCAAATAAAAAATATGTCTGAGATATTTTAAAATAGGTCGGACATATTTTGAATTATGTCAGACATATTTCGTGCGGCTTTGCAAGCGGCTTTCCGTGTGTGCGTGAATATTTATCCGCCGGGCGGGCGCGTTTGTCCGTATTCGGGCGTCCGGGGCTTGTTGCCCGGGGGCATTGTAAAAAACGGTTAAGCTCATTTTGCACTGCGCTCGCCTTTCACTATTTTGGATAAAATAGGATGCGGCTCGGCATAGTCAAACTTGAAAACATAGGTTTTCGTTTGTCTCTGCGCTCGCCTTTCACTATCTTTGCAGGCGGTAAAAAAACGGAAATACACAATAATATAATATAAGACAACTGATTTTATTATGGAAGAAGCTTTGTTTTCAACATTACCTTACAAGGTGGCCGACATAGGCCTGGCCGACTTCGGGCACAAGGAAATACGCATTGCCGAGCACGAAATGCCCGGGCTTATGGCTCTGCGTGCCAAATATGAAACGCTCAAGCCTTTGAAAGGCGCGCGCGTTATGGGCTCGCTGCACATGACCATACAGACGGCGGTGCTCATTAAGACGCTTGTAGCTCTGGGCGCGGAAGTAAGGTGGGCTTCGTGCAATATCTACAGTACGCAGGACCATGCGGCGGCTGCCATTGCCGACCTCGGCGTGGCCGTGTTCGCATGGAAGGGCGAGAGCCTGGAGGATTACTGGTGGTGCACGCTGCAGGCCATGAACTTCCCCGGCGGGAAAAAGCCCAATATGATAGTTGACGACGGAGGCGATGCCACGCTTATGATACACCTCGGAGTGAAAGCCGAGAAAGACCCGTCGGTGCTCGACACGCCGAGCGGCAGCGGCGACGAGGAGGAACTGAAGAAACTGCTCAAGCGCGTGCTGGCCGAAGACCCGAAACGCTGGCAGCAGACGGCTAAAGAAATTCGCGGCGTGAGCGAGGAAACCACAACGGGCGTACACCGCCTTTATCAGATGAAGGAAAGGGGCGAGCTGCTCTTCCCGGCGTTCAACGTGAACGACAGTGTTACAAAAAGCAAGTTCGACAACCTCTACGGCTGCCGCGAGTCGCTGGCCGACGGAATAAAGCGCGCCACCGACGTGATGATAGCCGGAAAGGTGGCCGTCGTTGCCGGATACGGCGAGGTAGGCAAAGGCTGCGCGCAGAGCCTGCGCTCCTATGGCGCGCGCGTGCTCGTTACCGAAATCGACCCGATTTGCGCGCTACAGGCCGCAATGGAAGGCTTCGAAGTAGTAACCATGGACGAGGCTGCACCGCAGGGAAACATATTCGTCACTACCACTGGCAACATCGACGTAATCACCACGGAGCACATGAAAGCCATGCCCGACGAGGCCATAGTTTGCAATATAGGTCATTTCGACAGCGAGATACAGGTAGAGGCGCTAAAGAAACTTCCCGGCGTGAAATGCGAGAACATAAAACCGCAGGTGGACAGCTACATCTTCCCCGACGGGCACAGGATAACGCTACTTGCCGACGGACGGCTCGTAAACCTCGGCTGCGCAACCGGACATCCCAGCTTCGTGATGAGTAACTCGTTCACAAACCAGACGCTGGCGCAGATAGAACTCTTCAACAAGCGTTACGACATCGACGTTTACCGCCTGCCCAAATACCTGGACGAGGAAGTGGCGCGCCTGCACCTGGCAAGCGTCGGGGCACACCTTAGCAAACTTACAAAGGCGCAGGCCGAGTACATAGGTGTGCCGGTGGAAGGCCCGTACAAAGCAGAACATTACAGATATTAAACCGATAACCATGCGCAACCGCCGGGCGGGGGCAGCCTTCGCGCCGGCGGATTGCCGCACCAACGGAACAGAAACAAAATGGAAAAACAACCGAACAACGCAAACCCGGCAAAGCAACCGGAAACCACAACCGCAGCGCGGATAAAGGGACTTATGCCCGACGTGGCGGCAGTAGTGCTGTTCGTACTGCTGGGACTGGCCTATTTCTTCACTCCCGTAACGCAAGGACTGGTACTTACCGGCAATGACACCACGGCAGGAATAGGCGTCTCGCACGAAAGAATGCAATACCTCGAACGCACGGGCGAGGAAACACGCTGGACCAACGCCCTGTTCGGCGGAATGCCCACTTACCAGATTGCTCCGAGCTACGAGTCGCGCGACTTGCTCTACACGCTCGAGAAAGTGTACGGATTAGGTATGACCGGCTGCGTGATGTATGTGTTCGTACTCCTGCTTGGGTTC
The DNA here is from genome assembly GCA_900550635.1 of uncultured Prevotella sp. Lineage (GTDB taxonomy): Bacteria > Bacteroidota > Bacteroidia > Bacteroidales > Bacteroidaceae > UBA6398. The sequence continues at coordinate 13,339 of URSZ01000014.1, forward strand.
TACATACTAATGCGCTCTCTTAAAGTCAGGCCGTCGGTGTCGGTGTTCGGCGCGGTGGCATGGGCTTTCTCGTCATACTTCTTTATTATAATAGGAGCCGGGCACATCTGGAAACTGCTTACGCTTGCCTTCATACCGCCAACCCTGGCCGGAATGGTTCTCTGCTACCGCGGAAAATACCTGTGGGGCGGGGTGTTGTCGGCGTTCTTCGTGGCGTGGCAGATTTTCTCGAACCACCTGCAGATGACTTACTACTTCCTGTTTGTGATAGCGCTCATGTCGATAGGTTTCCTTGTTGCAGCCATAAAGGAAAAGCAGTTCGCGCGTTTCCTCAAGGGTGTCGGCGTGTTTGCCGTGGCCGGATTGCTCGGCATAGCCGTTAATGCCTCGAACCTGTACCACACCTACGAGTACAGCAAGCAGACCATGCGCGGCACGAGCGAGTTGGCGCAGCCGTCGCCCGACGGCGGGAAAAAGGCTTCCACCTCAGGCCTGTCGCACGAGTACATCACGCAATGGAGCTACGGCATAGGCGAGACGTGGTCGCTCCTCGTGCCCGGTGTCAAGGGCGGCGCGAGCGGCGCATTGCCGCAAAACGAGACGGCAAAGGAAAATCCCCGTTACCATGAGTACATACAGACGTTCCAGCAGCTTTACGGGCAGCTGGGCGGTGCTACTCCGGGCCTTTCGCAGTATTGGGGCGAGCAGCCCGGCACTTCCGGTCCGGTCTATGTGGGTGCGTTTGTATTCTTTCTTTTTGTTCTTTCGCTTTTCATCGTAAAAGGTCCGGTCAAATGGAGCTTGCTTGCGGTGACAGTGCTTTCCATACTTCTTTCGTGGGGACATAATTTCCCTGCGTTCACCGATTGGATGATTGACAACTTCCCGATGTATAACAAGTTCCGCGCAGTTTCGTCGGCACTCGTTGTGGCCGAGTTCTCAATCCCGTTGCTCGCCACGCTGGGTCTGGCCAAGATAATAGCTGAGCCCAAGCTGTTGCGCGACAAGTCCAAGCTGTTCTACGCCACGGGCGGAGTGACGGCCGGCATTTGCCTGCTTTTCGCCATTGCTCCCGGAACGTTCTTCGGCAACTGCCTTACGAATGCCGAGCAAGCCATGTTGCAGAACATGCTGCAGGTTTTCGACCCGGCCATGGTGAACACTTACGCAAACAACATAACCGACATACGCCACGACATACTCACGTCCGACGCATGGAGGAGCTTCTGGGTGGTGGCAATAGGCTTTGCGCTGCTGTTCGTCTACCGCACGGGCAAGGTGCGCCCCGTTTATGCCGCAACGGCGTTTATCGTGCTGTGCCTTGCCGACATGTGGTCGGTGAACCGTCGTTACCTTAACGACGACATGTTCGTTGAGCAATACCAGCACGACAATACGTTCGCCATGAGCGAGACCGACAAGGCCATACTCCAGGACAAGTCGCTCGATTACCGCGTGCTCAATTTTGCGTCCGACACGTTCAACGAGAACGAGACTTCCTACTGGCACAAGAGCGTGGGCGGATACCATGCCGCCAAGCTGGGACGTTACCAGGACATCATCGTCAACTGCCTTACGCCCGAAATGCAGGCCGTAAGGGAAGCGCTGCCCAAGGCGCTTGCGGAAAACAGCACCACCTTCTCGGCCGACTCGGTGTGTCCGACGATAAACATGCTCAACACTAAATATTTTATCCTTCCCACGCAGCAGGGCGGCACAATGCCGCTTGCCAACCCCAATGCCTACGGCAACGCATGGTTTGTGGGCAAGGTGGTTTATGCCGCAACGGCGCGCGAGGAGATGGACATGCTCAAACGCATCGACCGCCGCAACGAAGCGGTGGTGGGCAAGGACTTCGCGGCTGCATTGGGCAACGCCACGGAGCTGCGCCGCGACTCGGCCGACGCCATAACGCTCACGGCCTACGAGCCCAACAAGTTGTCGTATGAGGTGTCTTCCGCAAACGGCGGCGTAGCCGTGCTTTCGGAGGTATATTACCCCGGTTGGACGGCTGAGCTGGACGGGCAGGAGATACAGATAGCGCGCGCCGATTACGTGTTGCGTGCCGTTAAGGTGCCGGCAGGCAAACACACGCTCGTGCTGACGTTCGACCCCGCGTCGCTCAAGACCACCGAAGCCGTGGCCTACGTTGCAATGGCAGTAATGCTGCTTGCGCTCGTATGCGCGGCAATAATATCGCTGCGGCGCAGGAAAACGGCAAAAGTTAAGGAATGATTATTCCCGTTAAAGGGATTTCGGGTTTTAACAGTCCGGGGCAGACAAAAACAGCTGCCCCGGACTGCTTTTTTCTTGCCCCTTTGTATGCGTCGGCCCGAAAGCCGTGGCATGGGAGTTTCAGGCCCGTGAAAAAAGGTCGGACATAATTTAAAATATGTCCGACCTTTTTTAAAATACATCGGACATATTTTTTATTTGCTCAAAGGAAGGTTTTACGACAAGCCATGCAATGGTTCGGAAATCCCTTTTCCGACTTGTTGTTTCGGAGGATGATGAGTAATTTTTCACGTTATTAAAAAATAACGTCTTTTTTCTTTGTTGTTAAAATGTAAATTCGTATTTTTACTAACGTGTATAGTTCCTTTTGATTTAAATAACTTAATATAACCATGAAAACTTCGAATAATACAGGCAGAAAGTATGTCGTATTGCTTTTTTCGCTCATATTGATGTCGTTTGCGGGCCTGTCGTGCTCCGACGAGGTGGACGAATCCAACCTGTATGTCTTTACCGGCGAGCAGGCCACCGATTACATAGCCTCGCAGCCCGAGCTGAGCAAGTACCTTGTTTTGCTCAAGAAAGCAAAGTCGGGCAAGAAAGGCTCCACCATGGACCACATGCTCGAAGCACGCGGAAACTATACCTGCTTCGTGCCCACCAATGACGCCGTACAGGCTTTCATCGACTCGGTGTACGATACCAAGAACTACGACGTTAACGCCGTGCCCGACTCGTTTGCGCAAGTAATTGTGTTCAACAGCATTATCGACAACGGCAATACCGACGCATACCTCTCCACCGACTTCCAGGAAGGCGTGCTGCAGCTCAAAACCATGGCCGACCGCTATATAATAATAGGCTTTGCGGCAAGCGACACGGGGCGCGCCGTGACGGTGGTGAACACGTTCTCTAAGATACTCGTGAGCGACCGCGAAGTGGGTAACGGCGTTGTTCACGTGGTAGACCATGTGGTAATGCCCGCCACGTCGTCGCTGCCCGGCTTGCTCAGCATGACCGATAACACGCGTATTTTCTACAAACTGCTCGAAATAACCAGCTGGGCCGACAGTATGCAGCGCTACCGCGACGACGCATACGAGGAACTCGAACACCGCCAGGGATTCACGCACGTGTGGTATTCCGGCCAGCTGCTCTATGAACCGGAACACCACAACTGGGGGTACACCGCCTTTGTGGAGCCCGACAGCCTTTTGGAGGCGCGCTGGGGAATCAAACTCGATATCGACAACGGCGTAGTTACCAACTGGGACGACATACTGCCGCGCATAACCGAGATATGCCAGCAGTATTATCCCGACGCCAGGTCAAACGACCTTACCAGTCTTGACAACCCCGTGAACCAGTTCGTTGCCTACCACCTTACCGACCAGCAGGTGGCCTATAACAATCTTGTAATAACCCTCTGTCAGGTGGGCACTTCCTACAACACGCCCGAACAGCTGGGAGTAGTGAAGTTCCAGTACTACGAATCGATGGGCAAGGACCACCGCATAATAAAGCTGACGTTCGGAAAGTCGACCGACGGCTATCGCATAAACCGCTATTGCAGCGAGTATGACGATTACAACTACGACGAACTCAATGTGGAACGCCCCGGAATACAGGTGCAGCCCGACAACGGAAACCGCGAAACGCAGGCGCTCAACGGCTTCTACCACATAATCGACGACGTAATGGTTTACGACAAGGACGTTCCCGGAAAAGTACTCAACGAACGCATGCGCTGGGACACGCAGTCCATGCAGCCCGAGATACAGACCAACGGCCTGCGCTTCCTGCCCGAGCAGAAGTTCTTCTACATTCCGCAGGGCTACCTGCGCAAGGTGAAGTTTACCGACCAGACGCTCTTCCTCTCGATGAACACATATAATATCAATTACCTCAACTACGAGGCCGACGACATAGTGCTCGAAGGATATTACGACGTTACCTGGCAGCTGCCGCCCGTGCCTTACGAAGGCACATACGAGCTGAGGCTGGGATATTGCAACGACGCAGGCCGCGGCATGGTGCAGTTCTACTTCGGCACCAACCCCGACAACCTTACCGCCGTCGGGCTTCCGGTCGACGCGCGCCGCGACCCCGACAATCCTATAATAGGCTGGGAAGCCGATACCGACGACCCCACGTACAACCGCGAAATCGACAAGCGTATGCGCAACCACGGATACATGAAATGCCCCGACAGCTTCGGTTTCAACTCTACAAACGTAACCTCCGGCGGGCGAAACCATGGTCCCGATGGCGCAAAACTGCGCAACATCATTACCACGCAGAACTGCAAGCCCGGCGTAACCTATTACATGCGCATGAAATCTCTGCTCAACCGCAATGCAAACTTCGGTCCCGACTTCATAGAATGGGTGCCCAAGAGCGTGTACAACGGCATAGAGCCTGAAGATAAATGGTAAACCCTTTTCGCAACCCGCCGCCGGCGGGTTGCGTTTTTTTATGCCCGCTTTGGTTCAGGCAGTTGCCTGCCGTGAAATTTTCATGGGAGCAAGAAAAATTATGTCAGACATATTTTGAATTATGTCAGACATATTTTAAAATATCTCAGACATATTTTTTGCGCCCTCCTTTCAGGGGTGGTACACAGCCGTACCGTTGTCCCGAACGGCACGGTTTTTGTATGCCGTGCGCCGGCTAAAACATAAGGTATGCGCGGCAGCGTTCAAAAATCGGGGGAGCGCTTTTTTGAAATGTTAATTTTGAACCGTAGAATAAAAAAAATCATTGCAAAATTTTCGCGCAGTAAAGTAAATGTTCTATTTTTGTGTAGAAAAACAAAAAAACTTTAATAACAGCAACCTCAGTCATGCAATGTCCTATAGGGTTTAGTGCGCCTTTGCCGGTTCAGACAAAGGTTTTCGGCGCGTGAAGCCGGTAGGAAGAGGAAAGGAGAGCGTTGCTTTGCGGCTTCCGCAAGGTTTTGCGAGAGATAAGAAATAATAATTGAAAAAATAAAATATCATGAAAAAGACAAAGAAGAAAAATCTTTACGGGCTTCTTGTTGTTTTTATGGCTGCCTTGTCGTTCGCAGCTTGTAGCGACAAGATAGACGACAGCGACCTGTATGTCTTCAAGGGCGAAAGCGCTTATTCCTATTGCGCCGAGACCGAGGGGCTTCAGAAGTTCGCTTACCTTTGCTCGCGTGTCCGTTTGAGCGGCAAATCCCAGTCCACCGTCTCGGAACTGCTTTCGGCCCGCGGCAATTACACCGTGTTCGCGCCTTCCGACAATGCTATCCAGTCGTATCTCGACTCGATAAACAATACTCCCAACTTCGACATCACGCTTACTTCCGACTCCATAGCGGAATACATCGTGCGTAATTCGATTATCGACAACGGCGAGACACCGGCTTACCTTTCCACGCAGTTCACCGTCGGCACGCTCGGCTATCCCAACATGAACAACCGTTACATACAGATAGATTTCGGCACTGACTCCGTAAGCGGCCGAACTATTATCATCGTCAACAGCAAGTCGCATATCATAACGAGCGACGAGGAAGTGTCGAACGGTATCGTGCACAGCCTCGACCGTATAATCGACATGAGTAACTCTTCTCTGCCCGACCTTATCTCGCAGACGGAGAACCTCAGGATATTCTCGCGCATGCTCGAGCTTACCGGCTGGGCCGATTCGATTGTTGCGTACATCGACGAGGATTACGAGGAATACCATGTTGAGGAAGGCTCTATCGACCCGGGTAACACGTCCGGCGGCGAAGTAGGTCCCAGCCCCGAGCACCGTTTCTTCGGCTTCACCGTGTTCCCCGAGACCGACAGCGTCTACGTTGCGCAGTGGGGCATACCCGAGCCGCAGCTCGTGAACGGCATAGTGCAGAACTGGGAAGAGATAGAGGCTGCCTTTATAGAGAAGTGCAAGCAGGCATACCCGCGTGCAACTGGCACCGACCTCACAAAGCAGGACAACGCGGTTAACCAGTTCATCTCTTACCACCTCCTGCCGTTCAGCTGTACGTGGAAAAACCTCGTTGTGCACCACAGCGAGATGGGTTATGCTTACAACAACCCCAACACCCTTACAATAAATTGCTGGGAATACTACGAAGCAATGGGTTCTCCGCGCCGCTTGCTCAAGTTCACCGAAGGCCGCACCACCGAAGGCCGCCGCATAAACCGTTACTCCACTTACGACAACGGCTTCTACGGTACGTATGAGGAGGTAACCGTTCCGCGTCCCGGTATCCTTGTGAGCCAGAGCAACGGCAAATACTCCAACAACGCAATCAACGGTTTCTACTACCCGATAAACGAAGTCCTCATCTATGACGACGACGTGCCCAACACGGTGCTTAACGAACGCATGCGTTACGACTTTGCGTCGATATGCCCCGACCTCATGACCAACGGCCTCCGCCAGGTAGAGGACAACACGTGGCGTTTCATCCCCTCGGGCTACCTCAAGAACTGGTGGTACACCGAGGATACCTACTGGCGTTATGTTCCCTACCATTCCGAAGTGCAACACAACATGCAGGGCGACGAGATAAACATCATCGGCCAGTACGACCTGACGTTCAGGCTTCCGCCCGTGCCCTACGAAGGCACATACGAGCTGCGCATTTGCGCGCCGCAGATACAACACTTCGGCATGTTCCAGGTTTATTTGGGAACCGACAGGCTTAACCCCACGCCTATAGGTTTGCCGCTCGACTTCCGTATTGCTTCTTCCAACCCGAACATAGGCTGGGAGCCTGATGTGGATGACGTTGATATAAACCGCGAAATCGACAAGCGTATGCGCAACCACGGCTACATGAAGAACAACAAACACGGAGGTATTCCTGCTGCTGGTAGCACGGTTACGGCGTCTTTGCGCTCGGCCAGCGGCGATTACATACGTTTGCGCAAGATTCTCTGGAGCGGTACGATGAAGCCCGACGAGGAATACTTTGTACGTATCAAATCCGTGCTCAACAATACCCGTACCTGCTGTATGCTCGACTACTTCGAGATAGTTCCCCGCTCGGTTTACGCAGGAGAGGAGGTTGAAGATCCATGGTAAACAAAAACAGTCGGGCCGTGTAATTCAATTCCGGCTTTGAATGACTGAACATAAAGTTCCCGCTCGCACAGGGCGGGAATTTTTGTTTTGGGTTAAGGGGCGATAAACCTTTCCGGGCAGTGAGATTCCGGAATGCGGCGGTATTTGTCCGTATTTGCGTCATACGCTTTGGAGCAGGTAAAAAATATGTCTGACATATTTTAAAATAGGTCAGACATATTTCAAAATAGGTCGGACATATTTTCTGTGACGTGCCTTGCTGTTTTCAATTTACGGTAAACCCGTTGCGCGATTGCGGATATTTGATTAAATTTGTTGAGTTTCCGCGTTTTCCTTCGATACGCGGCGTCGCATTCGGCATTCACCCTAAACCTGTCATACCATGAAGAAAATTCTTTTAGTTTTAATTGCGGCGGCAGCGCTTTGCCGCGTTTCGGCCCAGCAGGAAGAGAGAGTACCGTCGTGGGCCAACGAAACGAAAGAACAGAAAGCCGAGCGCATGGCCTGGTGGACGCACGACCGGTTCGGCATGTTCATCCATTGGGGGCTGTACAGCCTGCCCGCAAGGCACGAGTGGGTAAAGCAGTATGAGAGAATAAGCGACGAAAATTACAACCGCTATTTCGAGTACTTCAATCCCGACCTGTACAACCCCAAGCAGTGGGCGGCTTATGCAAAGGCGGCCGGCGTAAAGTATATGGTTGTCACCACAAAACACCACGAAGGCTTCTGCATGTGGGACACCAAGTACACCGATTTCAAGGTAACGAATACGCCGTATGGCAAAGACCTCATCGGCCCGCTCGTAGAGGCTTTCCGTGCCGAGGGTATCAGGGTAGGCTTCTATTATTCGCTTATCGACTGGCACCATCCCGACTTTACATACGACAGGCAGCACCCCAACGGACCGCGCGACCCGAAGGAACGCGCCGAAGCCAACAAAAGCCGCGACATGGACAAGTACCGCCAGTATATGAAAAACCAGCTCACCGAACTGCTTACGCAATACGGGCAGATTGACGAGCTGTTCCTCGACTTTTCATACCCCGGAAAGGACGGCAAGGGGCACGAGGACTGGGATTCCGAAGGATTAATCAAGCTGGCGCGCGAGTTGCAGCCGCAGATAATCATAAACAACCGTTCCGACTTGCAGGATACCTCATGGGGCTGGGATTTCCTCACTCCCGAGCAGTACATTCCCTATGAAGGGCTGAAAATCAACGGCGAGAACGTTCCCTGGGAGATGTGCCAGACGTTCGACGGCCGGTCGTGGGGCTACAGCCGCGACGGCCAGACGTGGAAATCCGCACGCCAGCTCATCGTAATGCTCATCGAGGCGGTGAGCAAGGGCGGCAACCTGCTGCTCAACGTAGGTCCTACGGCGCGCGGCGAGTTCGAGCCCCGCGCGGTGGAACGCCTTGAGGCGATAGCCGAGTGGATGAAATACCATTCCCGCTCCATATACGGGTGCACCCATGCCCCGGCGGGAATCGAGGCGCCAAACAACTGCCTGCTCACCTATAACCCCGAAACCAACCGGCTTTACGTGCATGTGCTCGAATGGCCGTTCAAATCGCTCCACCTTCCCGGGCTTGAAGGAAAGATAAAGTATGCGCAGCTGCTTAACGACGCTTCCGAGATGACTTACTATTCGCGCACTGCGGCAAACGCCGGCGAGCATACGGTAGAGATTTCGCGTGCGGGCGACCTTATAATGCCCGTACCCGTAAGGAAGCCCGATGTCGAAGTGCCTGTGATTGAAATTATGCTTAAATAGCCGGGCTTCGTGCCGCGTTATATATATAATAATGTGTGGATGGTAAAAAATGTTTGACATAAAAACTCTTTCTGTTATGAAAAGACTGCTTTATCTTTTGTTGCCGGCCTTGCTGCTGGGCTGCAGCCGGCCTACGTTCAACAACCCGCTCGACGTAAAGTTCGGCGACCCGTTCGTGCTCCGCGCGAGCGACGGCAGGTTCTACATGTACGGCACGAGCGACGGCATTAACGGCTTCCGTGCCTGCGTGTCCGACGACCTTGTCAACTGGGCCGACGCCGGCGTGGTTTACAACGGCGACAGTTCGTCGTGGGGCGTCGATTGCTTCTGGGCTCCTGAGGTTTACGAACGGGGTGGCAAGTATTACATGTTTTTCAGCGCCAACTGGCGCGAGAATCCCACCAACGAGGGCGAGAACTTCCGCATAGGTGTGGCCGTGGCCGATTCGCCCGACGGACCTTTCAAGGATTTGTACGAACGCCCGGTGTTCGACCCCGGTTATCCCATAATCGACGCCAATGTGCTGTGGGATGACAACGGCCGTGTGTACCTCTACTACTCGCGTTGCTGCTACAAGCACCCGGTGGAGAGCGAAATATCCGAATGGGCGCGCAACGAAGGTTTGTTCTCGGAGATAGAGGAAAGCTGGGTGTACGGAGTGGAAATGAAACCCGACTTCAGCGGAGTGATAGGCGAGCCGGTGGCGTTGCTCACCCCGCCGTCGTCGCTTTCCGACCCGCAGGCCGAGTGGGAAAGCCGTTCGGTAACTTCGGGCGAGGTGAACCGCCGCTGGACCGAAGGCTCTTTCGCGTTCAAGAAAGACGGCATATATTATATGATGTATTCGGCCAACTTCTTCGGCGGAAAGAACTATGCCGTAGGATATGCCACCGCCAAGTCGCCGCTCGGGCCTTTTGCCAAGTCGGCCGACAATCCCGTGCTGCAAAAGAATGTGGAGCAGGGCGGCGATGTAACCGGAACAGGGCATAACATGGTGCTCGAGGTGCCCGGCAAGGGTATGTTCTGCGTTTACCATGGCCGCACGTCCAAGACGGGCGACCAGAGGGTAGTGTTTATCGACCGTATGAACCTGCTGCCCGGCGGAAGGCTCAAGGTTAACGGGCCGACCACCTCGGCACAGTCAATGCCGCTCAACTGACGCAGCGGCAGATTAAACAGAAGGCTGCCGGCAAGCATACTCCGTACCGGAAAGCATGCCGTGCAGTGCCTCCCGAACGCCCCGGAAAATTAGTGGCTCGGATTTTAAAATTAGTGGCTCGGATTTCGAAATCCGAGCCACTAATTTTTTTCTGCTCCTGAAGAAAAATTCCGGTTAAGGAATTTTCGGGCGACAAGCTCCGATTTTGCTCAAAGGTTAACGAGTGTAAATGTTAAAATTGCCCTTACGGCGCAAAAATCAGCCGGAATTGTTAACGTGAGAAATCTTAAATGAAAGATTTTTGTTAATTAGACGTATTAAGTTATCGATATGGCAATTTAAACAAAAGGCAAATATTAAACAGCAAATCAAATCGTGCAACTATGTCGTAAAAATGAACTTAAAATATGTGGAACCGTGCTAAAGCCCCGGGCTTCATAACGCGGGTACACATTATTATATATAGGGAGTGCGGCGGCTATCAGGCCGGAGCGGCACAGCCCGCACGGACTACGGTTCAAACCTCGCGAATTTGTGCAGTCAGGCAGTGCGGCGAGAAAATAAAGGATATTAGTATAAAAAGAAGGCAAGGATACATTATATTTAACAAAAAAATAGTAATTTGGCGTTCGTAAACGAATTGATTGGAAAGTGAAGCTGCCAACTTCCACTTGAAAAAAAGAAAAAAAACGAAAGAAAAGTTTGCAGATAGTAAAAAAACGTGTACTTTTGAGGGTCTACTATCCCATATTGTGGGTAGAGAGTAAATGAAAAATAACTAAAGAATTAATAATTAATAGTTTGAAAATGCCACGTTAAAGGGAACACGTGCGAGATTATTACGCCTTAATGGCGGAAACAGGCGTCCGGCGGCCTTTCCGCACTGCATGCCGGCTGGAAAAGATACATAAAAAGTATAACGAATAAATATAAACAAACAAAAGGATAAATTTAATGTGTATGAAAAACCGTTTAATTAAAAGAAGTAGAAAGTGGCTCGCTGCCATGTGTATACTGTCGATGTGCGGATTTACGTACTCTTGTTCCGATGATTATGATTTGCCCGACAAGAAGCCGGATTGGCTTGGCGCGAGCATTTACTCGTATCTGAAGAGCGAAGGGAATTACAAGAATACCGTGCGTCTAATTGATGACATCGGCACGCAGACCGGCTCGGACCTCCAGGAAGTGCTGAACCGTACCGGCAGTAGAACGTTGTTCGTTGCTGAATTTTACAAAGGCAACGAGTGGGGCGTAACAAAATACGAAGACCTTACGTTGGCCATGAAACAACTGTTGCTCGGCTCGTCAATGCTCAACAACGCTTACCTGCTTGAGATGATGACGAACATAAGCACCGGCGGCGGTATCTCGAAAAACCAATGTCTGCGTCAAGCGACATCGGCTTCGGCTACCGACTCCATTCCTTATTTCTCGTGGTCGAGCGGCGATATACCGCAAACCCTTAACGAGGATACCGAGGAACCGGACATCGATTACTGGAAACGTTTCCGCACACAGGAAAAAGGCGGCCTTTGGCTCGCTCTCGACGGAACGACTCCCCTGATGACCCACTTCATAGCAGGACAGATGGGCGAGGCTAACATTACCGACGACGACTTCAAGGTGTTCGCAGGAACGGAACGCGAGGCAACCGATGCTCACATTTACGCAAGCAAGGTTATAGGCCAGGACCAGACCTGCCTTAACGGTTATGTAAACAAACTCGACCGCGTGCTTATCTCTCCGTCGAATATGGCAGAAATGATACGCACCAACGGAAAGACTGATATATTCAGCCATATACTCGACCGTTTTTCTGCACCTTATTATAATGCAACCCTTACCAACAGCCACGCGCAGTTGACCGGTATACGCGACTCCGTGTTCGAGAAACGCTACATGGCGTCACGCTCGAAGAACGGCGAAGCTCTTCTTACCGACCCCTACGGCAATACATTCCAGTATCCTCTTGAATACGACCCGGGATGGAACCAGTATTATCCCGACGGCCAGACACTGGAAACCGACATGGGTGCAATGTTCGTTCCTTCTGACGACGTGCTGGCTGCATACTTCCTTCCGGGCGGTGCCGGCGAATTCCTCATGGAGGCATACGCAAAGAAAGACAACACACGTGAGAATCTCATATATAATATAGACCAGATTCCTCTCCGTGTTATCCAGGCGTTTGTAATGAACCTTATGAAGACTTCGTTCATAGGTACCGTTCCCAGCAAGTACATAACCATTATGAACGACGCCAAGGATCCTATGTTCGGTACGCTCGATGGCGGCGTTGAAGGCTTCAAGGCTACAATCGATACAACACTTTTGGCAAACAACGGTGCCGTATATATAATGAATCAGCTGTTCGCTCCTGCAAAATATGCAGCCGTATCGTCTCCGGCTCTTGTAGGTAGGGATATGAAGATTTTCAACTGGGCTATCTCGGCCGACGACAGCTATATCACCAACCCGAACTCGGCTCCTCTGAACGCATTCTTCAGCTACTACCTTTTGGCAATGAGCTCGCGCTTCAGTTTCTTAGTTCCTACCGACGAAGCTCTTGGAACTTATTATGACGAGGCTTCCAGCCAGAGCCAGCAGCCCCGCGTTTTGTCGTTCTACTACAGTACGCGTCTGCAAGACCGTGCAGCGCCTGTAAAGGCACGCGCTTACAGTTGGGACCCGGTTACCAACGAAATCGGTAACTCTGTTCCCGGTACTATATCTGCCTCGATTATCAACAACCGTCTGAAAGACCTTTTGGATTCGCACATTATAGTTCACTCCGACGCTGAGTCTGCAACGGGCTTCGGCAGCTTGAACCAGTACTACGTAACCAAAGGCGGTAGTGCAGTGAAGATTTCCAACACCACCGACGGCCGCCTCACCAGCGACTTCGACCAGACAAGCACCGGCTTCTACGTACAGGGCGGCTTCCAGATAGACAACGACTCGCTCATCAACGTTATCCGTACCTACGACCGCCGCCAGGAAACCACCGGCTACGGTAACGGTATGACCTATGTAATCGACCGTCCTATCCAGACTACGATGAAGTCTGTTTACAGCGTGCTTGCCGACGGAGCTGAGGCTTCGCCTTTCTACCAGTTCTTCAACCTTTGCCAAATCGACGCCGACATCCTTGACCGCGCCGGTCTTGCCGACAGCGTTGACAACGACGAGGTAGAGTCTGAATTGGAGAAATACACCATATTCACTTCTTCGCAGAACGGTCTTACCGATAACGTTCGATTCTTCAATACCTTCCGTTACACAGTATATGTTCCTACGAACGAGGCTATACAGGAAGCGTTCAACCAGGGACTTCCCACATGGGATGAGATTACGGAAGTAATCACCAGCGGCGAGGCCGAGGTTAACGCAGCAACCGAAGCAGGACGTCCCGAATCGGAGATACTCGATATTACCCGCAGGTACAAATTAAAGGCTCAGGCTATGATTACCTGCCTTGTGAACTTCTTGAAATACCACTTCCAGGATAATTCAATATTTGCAGACCATGCTGCAATAGAGCCTACCAAATACGAAACGGCCTGCATTAACGACTCTACCAACCGTTACCGTTCGGTTCAGGTTTCGTCTACAGGCAACGGAACCCTCTTCGTAAGGTCGGTTTACGGCACTAATGCTACCGACGGTTCCGACATCCTCGGCCCGCAGCGTACTGTGGTAGACGACGAGAGCCGCAAGAACATCCTGACTCGCGACTACACTTTAAGTACAATAGCAACCAGTGCTAATAACGCCACTATAGAAACGTCATCTTACGCAGTGGTTCACCAGATTGACGGTGTATTGAATTTCAAAGAGCTCGACGGCGGCCGGTATGATACCGATTGGGCTACAACAGCCGCAGCCAAGAGGTTCCTGGCCAAATATCGTATCAAGGAATAAAAATTAATACTATGAATAAGATAAAATATTTATTGCTCATTGCGATGTGCTTATGCCTTTCGTCGGTTGCGGCACAAGATCGTATTTCCGGGCATGTATGGAATCGTACCGATGGGCCGGTGATGATGGCGAATGTGGTTGAGCTCGACCAGAACAACCGTATCGTTGAAGCTACCACTACCGATATTAACGGTAACTTCTCCATGCCTATTAAAAACAGGAAAGACAGACTGCAGATTTCTTACGTAGGATACCAGACTCACACGCAGGTGATAGGCGACAGCAAGGTGTTCCGTATAGAAATGCGCAGTAGAACCCAGCTGAAAGGCGTTACGGTAAAAGCCCAGCAAAGGGTAAAGACCAACGGCCTTACCATACCGGCAAAAGAAGTGTCGGTTGCTACCCAGACCCTGAACATGGACGAAATGAAAGGTCTCTCGTTCGAGACGGCCGACCAGGCTCTGCAGGGACAGATTGCAGGTTTGGACATTGTGATGAATTCAGGTAACCTCGGTTCCGGTACAACAATGCGTTTGCGTGGTGTCACCACCATTAACGGTGACCAGGAGCCTTTGATTGTTGTAGACGGCAACGTACTCGACAATTATAATACTACCGACATCGACCTCCAGGATATGGACAACAGCGAGCAGTTCGCGCGCTTGCTCTCAGTCAACCCTGAAGACATCCAGAGCATAGACGTCTTGAAAGACGCAGCAGCAACGGCAATCTGGGGTTCGCGCGGTGCTAACGGTGTTATCGAAATTAAGACCCGTCGCGGACGCCGCGGTAAGACACGTATCGACTTCTCGTACCGCTTTACCGGCTCTTGGCAGCCTAAGGGTATGAAGATGTTGAACGGTGACGAGTACACCATGATGTTGAAGGAGGCATACTTCAATCCTGCGCAGAGCAGCGTTGCCTCAGACATAGTTGAAATCTCGTATGACGAT
>URSZ01000015.1 GCA_900550635.1 uncultured Prevotella sp.
AAACGACTTCATGACGCAGGCCGAGGCGCAAACGGCAGAACACTACAACAACGTGTCGGAAAAACTGCGCGCCTTCAGGGAATACGCCAGCGCACACAGGGCTGCTCCGGCCAAAGGCGACGAATATCTTTTCCTGAAACTGGAAGAGCTGGGCAATTCATACAAGAGCTACAAAAAGGTAATCAGTCGGCTCGACGACATACGCTACGACAAAATCATAATAAACTGCGCAAGCAACGTAAAAGTGGCTTTCCACAAGAGCGACACCACCGAAAGCGACTACCTTAAGGAATGCAACATCACCAAGGTCTCAGGGCTGGACGACACCGACCTTGCGGTAATACAGCTGAAAACGAAAGAAACCCCGAAAGGAAAGTACATTTTCCATTTTCTTGATAAGAACCGCGGCAAACGTACCATGTTCGAAACGGCAATGCTCAACCTGCGCTCCGACAACGAGGCACGCAGGCTAAAAGGAGGCACGGACCTGTGCATGATTGGCTACGGCAAGAATGCAAATGCCGCAACCGACGGCGAGCTTCTCAAAGCCGGAGTGTACGAAGGGAGCATACTGCAAGACCCCGACGAACATTGGATAAGATACTCCCTTCCCGTTATGGATGTCTCGAGCGGCAGCCCGGTGCTTAACATGTTTGGCGACGTTGTTTGCGTGAACTTTGCAAACACATACGGCAACAGCACTTTCAACTTCGGTATCCCGCTGCACAAAATAAAAAGATTCCTGGGAATGGACTGAAACAGCGCCGCTCGCTCAGGGAACCGGGTCGTAACCACTGCCGCCCCAAGGGTGGCAACGCAGAATGCGGCGCACGGCAAGGTACAAACCTTTCACCGGCCCGTGTTTGCGCAAGGCTTCCAGGGCATATTGCGAGCAGGTAGGCACAAAGCGGCATGAAGGCGGCGTGTACGGCGACACGAAACGCTGGTAAAACCGTATGGGAGCTACAAGCAACGCCGTGAATACGTTTCTTATCACACTTGCTACCTTCATTCCTCGTATGCTTCTTTAAACTGCCGCCGCCATGCCGAAACATTGCGGCACAAGCCTGTTTTACATAATCAAGCTGCCGTGAAAAACGGCACCACCTTACTTACCCGTCCGCTTCGCCGGCTAAGGCTTCTGCGTTATCCGCAAGGAAGTATTTCTCGACCGCACGGTGCAGCAGGTTTCTCACTTTTTTCTCAACCTCACTTGTGGGAAACTTCTCCTTCGACAGCCACACGAGCGCTATGTTCAGCGAAAGCCGGTTGTCAGCGCTGCGTTCCGAATTGTAACCCGCCACAGCGTCTATCGCGATATACTTGTTCAGGCGGTAGGCCTCGCGCAACTGCCTTTTTACCCTGTTGCGGTCGACGGCACAATGCAAATGACGCTTCGGCACGCTTATCAGCACGCATACCTCCACACCCTTGAACGGCGTTGTCCTGCATACGGCGCGCACGGGATAGGCCGAGAACGACTTGTTCCCCGCCGAAAAAAGCGCGTCTATCTCATTGCGCAGCCTCAGGCGCTCGCGCTTGCGGAATGTATGCCTCTTCAATTCCATTGATTACAAAAGTAATGAAAGACTGGCGCAACGGCAAACGAAAACGCAAGTTTTCTCGTCCTCCCCTGCCGGGAAAGGCCCGAACGCCGGCAGGTAAATGAGGGTACATGCGGAACAACGGCCGGTTGCGGCCTTTTTTGTCCGCATTTTCGGGGCAGTTTCGCGGCGGGTTTTCAGGGGGCGGAAAATATGTCTGAGATATTTTAAAATATGTCTGACATATTTCGAAATATGTGCCTTGTATTTTTTATTTGCTCCCATGTGGGGTAAACGCATTGAAAATCAGTTTTCACTTTTTCCCGCCCCGAAACGGACATTTCCGACCTCGCTTCCCGCACATCCGGCAAGTGGGATTTCCTGCCGCAAACCTGCCCCGCTGTGCCGCACATGCGTCCCGTCCTGCGGCACGCGCATGAAAACATAAAGGTGCCGGCACAAACAATGCCGACACCTTTATGTGCTTATTAGCTTATGAAGAATTGTTTACTTTTCGTTTTCCGAAAGATAAAGGTCGAGAGCCGACGGCATTGAAGGCATTTTCACCGTTGGTGCCTCCAAGTCCAGGCGAAGCCCGGCGTCGCTCGCCGCCTTGGCCGTAGCGGGGCCGAAGCAGGCTATGCGTATGTCGCCCTGGTTGAACTCGGGGAAGTTCTTCCGCAGCGACTGTATTCCGGCGGGGCTGAAGAACACCAGCATGTCGTAGTCGAACTTCTCGTCGGGCGTGAAATCGTTGCTTACCGTGCGGTACATCACGCATTCGCTATGCTTGAGGTTCTTCTCGTCGAGCATTTTCTGTATATGGTCGTCGTGCACGTCGCTCAGCGGGATAAGGTAGTTCTCGCTTTTGTGCTTGGCCATTACAGCTATCAGCTCGGGCAGTTTTCCCGTAGTGCCGAAGAAAACCTTGCGCTTCCTGTAAACCACATACTTTTGTATGTAGAGCGCAACCGTTTCGGAAATTCCGAAATACTTCATGTCTTCGGGCACGGTAATGCGCAGCTCCGTAACAAGGCGGAAGAAATGGTCCACAGCCGTGCGCGAAGTGAATACTATGGCGGTGTGGTCAAGAATGTTTACCTTCTGTTTCCGGAATTCCTTGGCATCTATGCCTTCCACCTTTATAAAGGGACGGAAGACAAGCTCCACGCCATGTTTTTCTGCAATATTGTAATAAGGAGACTTTGCCGAACTCGGTTGCGGCTGAGAAACTAATATTTTCTTAATCATTATCTCAAATATTCACTACCAATATTTCGTTGCAATAAACCAGAATGCGCCATAGCAAAAGCATGGGTATCAATTCCAGGGTGCAAAAGTACAAAAATAAGTGGAATATGCTGTAAGTTAAGTTGAAAAATATTTGTTTGCACTTTACAAAAAGCAACAATTTCGACAGTCCTGCTATAATTATGAAAGCAGTTCCGGCCACTCTGAATGGCAAATCGAAATACACCAGCAGCAAAACGAGCGGGAACGAGGCCAGCCCCGTCATCATAACGGTAAGCACATAGCTTTCCATCCATTTGCGGCGCTGCCTTTTCTCGAAAAACACCCAGTTCACGAAATGATACGCAAGCATTTTGGCTGCAAAATACAAAAGGCAGATACCCGCGTCGGTGCCGAGCAGTATGTAAGGCGACACGGAGTTGAACACATGCGTCAGTGCCTGCTGTGTGTAATCGAAAAATAGTATTGCTATTACGAACGACGTATGAATTACGAGCAGTGCCTGGTTACGCAGTTCGCTGTCGGTATTTACCGCCGGCATGTTGTCGTCGTTGCCGCGCACGTAAAAGAAGTCCTTTATTTTTTCGAGCAGTATGTGGCTTGAGCGAACGATAAAGAGAGCCACGAGAAAGAAACTCACGAGCAATGCCCCGGTTACGAAATCATCGTCTCTCAGCCGGTAGGGCATAGGTTCGGCAGCCATGCCTATCTGCGTCACACGCAGCTCGGGGTGAAAGAACTCGGAGCCGGAAAAGAAGTTGTCCTTATAGCTGTATCGCGACAAATCCACCTTGGCGGGCGAACCTTCGAGGCCCGGAAGGTTGAGCGTGTCGGGCCGTGAGGATATTACGGCGGGCGGTATGTCGAGCATGGCCTGTATGGCCGAATCCTGCTGCGCCGGGGTTGCGTCGGCAGGCAGAAGCCGGAGCACTTCGCGCGGCGTGGTGGGTTTCCGGACAACAACGGCCTGCGCGGTATCTTCGAACGAACACACCGCCGCGCTATCTGTCACCGACTGTTGCTGGCTTGAAAACATCTTGCTCTTTACTCTTTTTTTCGGGGCTTGGTATCAAATCTGCGCCATCTTGGATATGCCCGTGTCCCAAGGCGGCGTGGTCTCGGCCAGTTGCAGTGCCTCTTCGGGCGTGGCGGCCACGCTCCACAGCGAGCGATGCACGGGGCGCATGAAGCGGTTGCCGATTGCACGGTCGAACATCTCGAGCAACGGGTTGAAAAAGCCGCACGTGTTAAGTATTATTATAGGTTTGCTGTACAGGCCGAGCTGTTTCCAGGTTATAATCTCGAGCAATTCCTCGAGCGTGCCGCACCCTCCGGGCAGCGCTATCGTGGCATCGCCCATGGATACGATTGTTTCCTTACGCACGTGCATGTCGGGCGTAACCACCAGTTCGGTAAGCCCGTCACGGCACCAGCCGTTATCGACCATGAACTGCGGAATCACGCCCGTCACCGTTCCCCCGCCGCCGAGGCAGGCGTCGGCAAGCGCGCCCATAAGCCCTACTTTTCCCGCCCCGTAGACAAGGCGTATTCCCTTGGCGGCCATCTGCGCGCCCAGCGCGCCGGCGGCCTCGAAGAAAGGCTGCGGCACCTGCGAACTCGACGCGGCATACACCGCTATGCTTTTTATCTCTGTCATATACGTTTGCTATGAAAACCGTACCGTTGCATACGTGTGCAAAAGTACGAATTTATCGCCAACCTGCACGCCCGGGCCGTTTCTTATAAGAATCGTGACGCGGCAGTGCCGGTGCGCAACCCTGCGCACGGCGAATACCATGCCCTCCACCGGCCAAGCGGCACGCAGCCCGGCGGCCATCGGTTTTTGTCCGCATTTAACATATCCCGTTCCGGCCTTTGTTCATGCGGGTTTTCAGGGGGCGAAAAAAAGGTCTGAGGAATTTTAAAATAGGTCGGATATATTTTAAAATATGTGCCTTGCTTTTTTTCTTTGCTCAGAGAGGCGAAAAAACAGTACCCTTATTTAACAGAAAAACGGAGACCGCGTTTTAACATTTATCAAGCTCCGCATTCCGCCGCCATACAACCGTCACATATACACCGCGCACCGCCCGCCGCCCCGGCAAACGGCACGAAAAAAACCGCACCGGCATTCGCTGCTGCCGGTGCGGGCGGGTATTTCCAAGTCGGGACTAATGCCCGTGCGCCTTATCAAAGGCCGAAGGCCTGGCGCACCTTGTCTACGTAATCGAGTTTTTCCCACGTAAAGAGTTCCACCTCCACGGTTTTATCGCCTGCATAACGGTTTGTAAAGGTTTTCTTCACCGTTTGCGGTTCGCGGCCGAAATGGCCGTAGGCAGCGGTTTCCTCGTAAATGGGGTTGCGCAGCTTGAGGCGATCTTCGATTGCCTTGGGACGGAGGTCGAACATCTCACCCACTTTCTTTGCTATCTCGCCGTCGGGCATGCTGACATGCGATGTGCCGTAGGTGTTGACATATATGTTAATCGGTTCGGCAACGCCTATGGCATAGCTCAGCTGTATGAGCATTTCGTCGGCCACTCCGGCTGCCACGAGGTTCTTGGCTATGTGGCGCGCTGCATACGAGGCCGAGCGGTCCACCTTCGAGGGGTCCTTGCCCGAGAATGCGCCGCCGCCGTGCGCGCCGCGCCCGCCGTAGGTGTCGACTATGATTTTGCGGCCGGTGAGGCCGGTGTCGCCGTGAGGGCCACCTATCACGAACTTGCCCGTGGGGTTGACGAAGTATTTTATGTTGTCGTTGAAGAGTTTCTTTACCGCGTCGGTCTTTATCTCGCTCACCACGCGGGGAATGAGTATGTTAATCACGTCGTGGCGTATCTGCTCCAGCATTGCCTCGTCGGCCGCAGCCTGGTTGCCGTCCTTGGGCGCGATAAAGTCGTCGTGCTGCGTAGATACTACGATGGTGTCTATGCGGCAGGGGCGGTTGTTGTCGTCATACTCCACGGTCACCTGGCTCTTTGCGTCGGGGCGCAGGTATGTCATCACCTTTCCCTCGCGGCGTATGTCGGCCAGCACGGTGAGTATCTTGTTGGCCAGCGCAAGGGTAAGCGGCATGTAGTTAGAGGTTTCGTTGGTGGCGTAGCCGAACATGATTCCCTGGTCGCCTGCGCCCTGCTCCATGGGGTCGCTGCGCTCCACTCCGCGGTTGATGTCGGGGCTCTGCTCGTGTATGGCGTTGAGCACGCCGCACGATTCGGCTTCGAACTTGTACTCTGCTTTGGTGTAACCGATTTTGCCTATCGTCTTGCGCACGATTTCGTGCAAATCGGCATAAGCCTTTGTCTTTACTTCACCGGCAACCACCACCTGTCCGGTGGTAACCAATGTTTCGCAAGCTACTTTAGAGTTGGCGTCGTATGCGAGCAACTCGTCAAGCACGGCATCCGAAATCTGGTCGGCCACCTTGTCGGGATGACCCTCGGATACTGATTCGGAAGTGAATAAATAAGCCATTACTTTAGGTTTTTGCGCACACAGAACAATCTGCGTGCCGTTAATAATATGTTTTCTTAAGCATTCGGGAGCAAAAAGGCTTGAAAGCTCAAACCGCAAAAACCATGTACAACAGGAATCCCCGGCGGGGCCGACGTTTTAGCATTGTTTTTTAGTGGTTGCAAGCAGTACAAATCTATCCACTCTCGTGCTTATCGGCTGCAAAGGTAATACCTTTTGCCGGAACGGCACAACGCGCGGCAAAAAATCTTCAAGAAAAAAAACGCGATGCCCGAATGCAAAACCGGGGCTTGAAAACAGCGTTTTCCGCGCCCGAAAAATGAAAACTGGTTTTCAGCGCGTTTACCCCGCCCGGGAGCAAGGAAAAAATACAAGGCACATATTTCGAAATATGTCAGACATATTTCAAAATATCTCAGACATATTTTCCTCCCTCTGAAAACCCGTTTGAAAACTGCCCCGAAAATGCGGACAAAAACGGCACTCCCCTTGCGCCGCACGCAACCATGCCGCGAAAACCGCGACAAGGCGGGCATTTTTGCGGCACACACCGCCGCACACGGGCGGAAACGGCAAAAAAGTTACGATTATGCTAATTTTTGCCGCACGTATGCAAAAAAAGCCCTCCAACACATTGTATATTAAAAATAAAATAATAATTTTGCAGCGTACAAGGGTGAGGGGCTTGCAAAAGTTCCTCACTTATTGTTAATAACCCAAGAGCTATATGATAGAAAAATCGAAAGTTGAAACCATCGTAAACGGATGGCTTGAAGGCAAGGATTACTTCCTTACCGACCTGACAGTCAGCCCCGACGACCGCATTGTAGTCGAAATAGACCATAAGGACGGCGTGTGGATAGACGACTGCGTGCAGCTGAGCCAGTACATCGAAGCACACCTTGACCGCGACACCGAAGACTACGAACTCGAGGTGGGAAGCGCCGGAATAGGCCAGCCTTTCAAAGTGCTTCGCCAATACGAAAACCACGTGGGCCAGGAAGTGGAAGTGCAGACACGCGCAGGCGAAAAGCTCAAGGGCATACTGAAGGAAATATCCGGCGAGGGCTTTACCATGACCACCAAGGTGCGCTTCAAGCCCGAAGGAGCAAAACGGGCAAAAATGATAGACCAGGACCGCACGCTCGCATTTGCCGACGTCAACTCCACACGCGCCGTGATAAACTTCAAATAAACACGCGGCGGCACGCCGCACACCGACAAGGACGAAGAAAAATAAAAACAATACATAAAATGCCACAAAAGAAAGAAGACGCAATCAGCATGATTGGTACCTTCGCCGAGTTCAAGGAAACGAAGAACATCGACCGCACCACGCTCGTGGGCGTGCTCGAAGAGAGCTTCCGCAACGTGCTTGCCAAAATGTTCGGCAGCGACGAGAACTTCGACGTAATAGTAAACCCCGACAAGGGCGACCTCGAAATCTACCGCAACCGCGAAGTAGTAGCCGACAACGAAGTTGAAGACCCCAACAAACAAATCGCCCTGACCGACGCACACGCCATCGACCCCGACTACGAAATAGGCGAGGAAGTGAGCGAACCTATCAATTTCGCAAAATTCGGCCGCCGCGCCATACTAACACTGCGCCAGACACTGGCAAGCAAAGTGCTCGAACTGGAACACGACGCCCTTTACAACAAATATAAGGACTGCGTGGGACAGGTAGTGAGCGGCGAGGTTTACCAGGTGTGGAAAAACGAAATGCTCATCGTAGACGACGAAGGAAACGAACTGCTCCTGCCAAAAAGCGAACAGATACCCGGAGACTTCTTCAGGAAAGGCGAAACAGTGCGCGCCGTAGTGCTGCGCGTGGACAACGCCAACAATAACCCGAAAATCTACCTGAGCCGCACGTCGCCCGACTTCCTTATAAGGCTGCTCGAAGCCGAAGTGCCCGAAATAGCCGACGGACTGATAACAATAAAACGCGCGGCACGCATACCCGGCGAACGCGCAAAGATTGCCGTAGAAAGCGCCGACGACCGCATTGACCCAGTAGGAGCATGCGTTGGCGTAAGGGGCAACCGAATACACGGCATAGTACGCGAACTGCGAGGCGAAAACATCGACGTAATCAACTACACGGCTAACGAATCGCTGTTCATACAACGCTCGCTCGCACCCGCAAAAATCTCCAGCCTGAAACTCAACACCGAAGAAAGAAAGGCCGAAGTATATCTGAAACCCGAAGAAGTGTCCCTCGCAATAGGGCGCGGAGGAATGAACATCAAACTCGCCTCAATGCTTACCGGTTACACAATCGACGTATTCCGCGAGGTTGAAAACTCACAGGATGAAGAAGACATCTACCTCGACGAATTCTCCGACGAAATCGACCAGTGGGTAATCGACGCAATAAAAGCACTCGGGCTCGACACCGCCAAGGCAGTGCTCAACGCACCGAGAGAAATGCTCGTTGAAAAGGCCGACCTCGAAGAATCTACCGTTGATGAAGTATTACGCATTTTGAAAGCAGAATTTGAGGACGAATAAATTTATATGAGTATACGCCTAAATAAAATAATAAGAGAATTTAACGTAGGTATCGGCACAATAGTCGACTTCCTGCGTGAGAAAGGCTTCGAAGTAAACGCTTCGCCAAGCGAGAAAATAACCGACGAACAATACGAAATCCTGAAAAAAGAATTCGGCGCCGACAAAGACCTCCGCAAGGAAGCCGAAAAGCTTATCCTTGGACACCAGGGCAAAGAAAAGAAAGCACCTGCGCCGCAAAAAACGCAAGAACCGGAAGTTATAAAAACCGAAATCCCTGCCGACATAATGCCTAAAATTAAAACGGTAGGCAAAATCGACATCGAAGCAAAACCGGAGCCTGCAAAAAAACAGGAAAAGGCAGAACAAAAACCTGCTGAAGAAACAAAAGCAGCGGCAGCAGCCGCCCCCGCCGTAGAAAAACCGAAGGCCGGGAAAAGCAACAAGGAAAGCCAGCCGGCAACTGAAAAGAAAGCCGAACCAGCACAGCAGCAGGAGGAGACAAAACTCCCCGAAGCAAAAGCAGGTGAGGAAAAACAACCCGCAACAGAGACCGGAAAAGAAGCAGGCAGTCCCGAAAAAGAAAAAGAAGGCACGAAAAACAGCGCACCTGAGACGAAAGCAGAAAAAGCCAATGAACAACAGGCAAGCGCAAACGACACAGCCGAAAAGAAAGCCGACGCTATCGGCACAGTAAAGGACGGTATCTTCCAGCTTCACCCGCAGGTAGAACTTTCCACCCCGAAAGTATTGGGGACAATAGACCTTTCTTCGATAAACCAGTCCATGCGCCCGAAGAAAAAAACAAAAGAAGAAAAGCGCAAGGAACGCGAAGAAAAGAACAAGCAGAATGCAGCCGCCACACAAGGCGGACAACGCAAAAAACGCAACCGGATAGGAAAGGAACGCGTGGACGTAAACGCCGTAGGGCAGCAAGTAAACAGCAACGGCGGAGCACGCCAGCAAGACTCCCGCAACCAGCAGCGCAACGCCAACAACGACGCCAAGCGCCAGAAAGGAAAAATACGCAAGCTCCAGCCGCTGAAGCCTGACGTTTCGGACGAGGACGTAGCAAAGCAGGTTAAGGAGACATTGGCACGCCTTACAAGCAAAGGGAAAGACTCGAGAGGCGCAAAATACCGCCGCGAGAAACGCGAGAACGCAAGGCTCAACGCCGAAGAAGCTGCTTCGGAAATGGCTTCGCAGAGCAAGATACTCAAGCTTACGGAATTTGTTACGGCCAACGAGCTTGCAGCAATGATGAACGTTCCGGTAAACCAAATCATAGCTACCTGCATGAGCATAGGCATTATGGTGAGCATAAACCAAAGAATGGACGCCGAGACAATCGACATCGTTGCCGAAGAGTTCGGATACAAAACCGAATATGTCAGCGCCGAAGTGTCCGAAGCCATTGCCGAGGAAGAAGACAACGAGGAAGATTTGGTTCCACGCGCACCTATCGTGACCGTTATGGGACACGTTGACCACGGAAAGACATCGTTGCTCGACTACATACGCAAAACCAACGTCATCGCCGGCGAGGCCGGAGGTATTACCCAGCACATAGGAGCATACAACGTCACGCTCGAGAACGGGCGTCACATCACATTCCTCGATACCCCGGGACACGAGGCATTCACCGCTATGCGCGCCCGAGGAGCACAGGTTACCGACGTGGCCATAATAATCATTGCGGCTGACGACGACATAATGCCGCAAACCAAGGAGGCCATAAGCCACGCCGTTGCGGCAAACGTGCCAATCGTATTCGCAATAAACAAAATAGACAAGGAAAACGCCAACCCCGACAAGATAAAAGAGGGATTGGCCAACATGAACTTCCTCATCGAAGAATGGGGAGGAAAATACCAAAGCCAGGACATTTCGGCAAAGAAAGGCATAGGAGTAAGCGAACTGCTCGAAAAAGTGCTGCTAGAAGCCGACATGCTCGACCTCAAGGCTAACCCCAACCGCAAGGCCGTAGGAACGATAATCGAATCGTCGCTCGACCGCGGACGCGGCTACGTTGCAACCATCCTGGTAAGCAACGGCACGCTGCACGTGGGCGACATCGTGCTGGCAGGCACGAACTACGGGCGCGTAAAGGCACTATTCAACGAGCGCGACCAACGTATCGACACTGTCGGCCCGGCCGAGGCAGCCACCCTGCTCGGTCTTAACGGGGCACCGCAGGCCGGCGACATATTCCACGTAATGGACACCGAGCAGGAAGCACGCGAGATTGCACTGAAGCGCGAACAACTGCAACGCGAGCAGGCACTGCGCGCACATTCCGTACTCTCGCTCGACGAGATAGGCCGACGCATTGCACGAGGAGGCACAAAAGAGCTCAACCTTATTGTAAAGGGCGACGTGGACGGTTCAGTCGAGGCACTGAGCGACTCGCTCGAAAAGCTCTCTACCGAAAAAATCAAGGTCAACGTCATACTCAAGAGCGTAGGACAGATTTCGGAGAATGACGTATCGCTCGCCGCAGCCTCGCAGGCCATCATAATAGGCTTCCAGGTGCGCCCGAGCGTGCTCGCAAGGAAGCAGGCCGACCAGCAAGGCGTCGACATACGCCTATACTCAATTATATACGACGCGATAGGCGAAGTAAAAGCCGCAATGGAGGGAATGCTCGAACCTGTTGTCAAGGAAGAAGTGACCGCCACAGTAGAAGTGCGCCAGGTATTCCACATCAGCAAGGTAGGCTTCGTGGCCGGAGCATTCGTTACCGACGGAAAAGTGTCGCGCTCCGACAAGGCACGCCTCATACGCGACGGTATAGTGATACAAACCGCAAACATCGCAGCCCTCAAGAGGTTCAAGGACGACGTGCGCGAGGTGGCAGCCAACTACGAGTGCGGCATAAGCCTGCAAAACTGCAACGACATCAAGGAAGGCGACATAATCGAAACATTCAAGGAGGTCGAAGTAAAGGCAGAGCTTTAACAACATGGCATTCATCGATTTCATAATACTGCTGCTTGCAATATGGGCAGTCTACCGGGGCTGGCGCGCCGGATTCCTCAAGGAAATAATATCGATGATAGGTTTCTTTGTGGGACTCTTCCTGGCCGCCGCTCTTTACTCCAACTTCGGAGAATACCTCGCCCCGAAAATAGGCGCTTCGCCAGGTGTGAGCGACGTTATAGCGTTCATACTGATTTGGGTGGTAGTGCCCATACTGCTCGGCATGGTAGCAAACATCCTTACCAAGGCCCTCAAGGGAATGAAGCTCGGGCTGCCAAACAGCATCCTGGGCGCAGCGCTCAGCACAATGAAATACCTTGTGCTGATGAGTTGCATATTCAATGTAATGAGCGCAATAGGAATCACCGGACCCGAAAAGACCAAAGACTCGGTGCTTTACAACCCCGTCAAGGACGCCTTGGGCAAGATGTTCGAATACATAAACGATAACAGGAACAACAACGCAGACAGCAGCCCGGATAACGACGACACTGCATTATTCACGCCGCAGGCAGGATAAAAGAACAGCCTGCCCGGCACGGACTGCAAAACAAGGATAAAGCTGCATTGGAAAAATATGTCTGAGGTATTTTAAAATATGTCTGAGGTATTTTAAAATATGTCTGACATAATTTAAAATATGTCAGACATATTTTTTTCCTGCTCCCGGGACGCACCTCATACGTGCCGCATGCAAGTGCAGCCACAGAAAGAAAAAACAACAACGAGAATGAAAGAAAACAACGAAGGAAACAATAAAAACCAGTTCGTCCGCAGCATAGCCGAAAAGAAGTACGAATATGGTTTTACCACCGACATTTCCACCGAAATAATACCCCAAGGGCTCGACGACGACGTTGTACGCACCATATCCGCAAAGAAAGGCGAACCCGAATGGCTGCTCGACTTCAGGCTCAAGGCGCTGCACTACTGGCAGACCCTGAAACAACCCAAATGGGGGCACATCGACATGCCCGAAATCGACTACCAGGCCATCTCCTACTACGCCTCGCCCAAAACACAAGGCAACGGTAAAAAGGAGATAGACCCCGAACTCGCCAAGACGTTCGACAAGCTCGGCATACCGCTCGAAGAGCGCATGGTGCTTGCCGGAGTGGCCGTCGACGCCGTTATGGACTCCGTTTCCGTCAAAACCACGTTCAAGGAAAAACTCTCGCAGCTCGGCATAATATTCTGCTCCATAAGCGAAGCCGTCAAGAACCACCCCGAGCTCGTAAGGCAATACCTCGGCACCGTCGTGCCCTACCGCGACAACTTCTACGCCGCCCTCAACAGCGCCGTGTTCAGCGATGGCTCCTTTGTGTACATACCCAAAGGCGTGCGCTGCCCCATGGAGCTATCAACGTATTTCCGTATCAACGCCCGCGGCACGGGGCAGTTCGAGCGCACGCTCATAGTGTGCGACGACGGCGGCTACGTGTCCTACCTTGAAGGCTGCACAGCCCCCATGCGCGACGAGAACCAGCTGCACGCCGCCATTGTAGAGATAATCGTAAACGAAAAGGCCGAAGTAAAATACTCCACCGTCCAAAACTGGTATCCCGGCGACGCTGAAGGGCGCGGCGGTGTCTACAACCTCGTAACCAAGCGCGGGGCACTGCGCGGAAACGACAGCAAACTGTCGTGGACACAAGTCGAAACAGGCTCGGCAATAACATGGAAATATCCCTCGTGCGTGCTCAAAGGCGACAATTCACAGGCCGAATTCTACTCCGTTGCCGTAACCAACAACCACCAGCAGGCCGACACCGGAACAAAGATGATTCACCTCGGGCGCAACACGCGCAGCACCATAATAAGCAAAGGCATATCGGCCGGCAAGAGCCAGAACTCCTACCGCGGACTGGTACGTGTGGGCAAAAATGCCGAAAAAGCGCGCAACTACAGTTCGTGCGACTCGCTGCTCCTCGGCGACAGGTGCGGCGCGCACACCTTTCCCTATATCGACGTGCAGAACAACTCGGCCGTTGTGGAGCACGAGGCTACCACCTCGAAAATATCCGAAGAACAACTCTTCTACTGCAACGCCCGCGGCATTGACACCGAAACCGCCGTGGGACTGATAGTAAACGGATACGCAAAAAACGTGCTCGACAAGCTACCTATGGAATTCGCCGTCGAAGCGCAGAAACTCCTTTCCGTTTCGCTCGAAGGAACAGTAGGATAACCGGTCGACGCCCGGCCACGTACCACACCTACTCCAACGAACGAACAACACAATAAACATTATAAGAAAACCATGAAGACCAAATTCAAAACTCTACTGGCCACTGCCGCAGTATCACTCGCTTTTCCCACATCAGCAAAGGTAACACTGCCCGCTTTCTTCACAAGCGGAATGGTGCTGCAGCACAACACAGTGGTATCCATTCCCTGCAAAACAACGCCGGGAGCAGACGTAACCGTAACCCTCAGCCTGCAAAGCGAAAAAATTGAACTTAAGGCCGACAACGAAGGAAAGTTCACCTTCCGCCTCGAAGTTCCCAACGCAAGCAAGCAACCGTTCTGGATACGTTTCAACGACGGCGAGACCACCCTGCTCAACGACCTCTATTCCGGCGAGGTATGGCTGTGCGGCGGGCAGTCGAACATGGAAATGCCCGTGCAAGGCTGGGGCTGCGTGCTCAACTACGAGCAGGAAGTGGCCAATGCCGCCTACCCTTTCATACGCCTGCTGCAAGTGTCGAACACACTGGCGTTCTCGCCGCAGGAAGACGCGGCCGTCAACAACGGCGGGTGGCAGGTATGCTCCCCCGCCACGGTGGCCAACTTCTCGGCGCTGGCCTACTTCTTCGGCCGCGAGCTCTACAAGAAGCTAAACGTGCCCATAGGGCTCGTGTACAGCGCCTGGGGCGGCACGCCCTGCGAGTCGTGGGTAAGCTTCGAGACTGCAAAGGCCGTGGGAGGCTTTGAAAGCACACTCAACATGTACGAGGAATGCAACTTCGACCGCGACGCCATACTGGCGCGCGACCCCGGCGCGGAACATTTCCAGAAACCCACGCTCGAATACAACGCCATGATTCACCCGCTGCGCATTATGCCCATAGCCGGAGCAATATGGTACCAGGGCGAGAACAACGTAAGCGGCTACATGAAGTATGAGGCCCTTTTCAAAGGTCTTATCAACAACTGGCGCGAGATATGGGGCAACAACTTCCCATTCTACTTCGTGCAGCTGGCCGGCTACCAGCAACCCGTCGAGGTGCAACCAGGCTCGCAGTGGGCGGCTCTGCGCTGGGCGCAGCAAAAGGCGCTGGAACTCGACAACACCGGCATGGCAACAGCCGTGGACGTGGGCGAGACCGACGACATCCACCCCAAGAACAAACAGGAGGTGGCGCGCCGCCTCTCCTTGCTCGCGCTGAAAAACACATACGGCTTCACCGACATCATCGACAAGGCTCCCGAACTGAAATCCTACAGTTTCACCAACCGCAAGGCCGTGCTCACGTTCTCCGCACCGCTCACCGTAAAGGAAGTGGCGCTGCCGCGCGGCTTCATAATGCAGACATCCACCGGCTCGTTCGTAAAAGGACGCTGCACTCTCGAGAACGACAGCACCATAAGCGTAAGCGGCACATTCACGGGCGCTCCAATCTCAGTGCGCTACAACTGGGCCGACTTCCCCAACGGCAACCTCTATGGCGAGAACGACCTGCCCGTGCTGCCGTTCCGCACCGACCAGATGGACGGCGTTATAAACGACATTGAAACCGTAAAAACCGACAGCAACGACAAGACTGTTGACGTCGTAACCACCGACGGCGTTGTCGTCCGCAGGAATGCCGACCACACCTCGGCCACCTCGGGGCTTCCCGAAGGAGTGTACATAGTTGGCTCGAAAAAAGTGCTCGTAAAATAACCTGCACCACATACCCGCCCGGCGGTACGGAATCCGCCTGTCCGTATTTGTCCACACTTTTAGGGCATTTTCAAAACGGGTTTTCAGAGGCGGAAAAATATGTGCCTTGTATTTTAAAATATGTCTGACCTATTTCAAAATATGTCAGACATATTTTTTGTTTGCTCCCATGTGGGTATAACGCGCTGAAATTTAGTTTTCAATTTTCCCTGCCCGAAAACGACAATATTTCCGATTATTGCCGACATCGCATAAGCGCTATTTATCGCGCCCGTGCCGGTTCATTTAAGAAGGCGCGATGAATCGAACTTCTGCAAGGGTGATGACAATGCTTCCCAGCGCCGCGCCTTGTTCGGGCATGTAGAAAACCGCTCCTGCAACACTTTATCCGTCAATCGCTGAACCGGATTTTTACATTCGTAAAAAAATTACAACTAAACCATAAAATTTATCAAAACGCAAAAGCGTCTGCACTTTATATTAAAAAAGAGTTATCTTTGCGGCGTATAGTGCTTGGCACTTCCGCCCAAGCCGATGAAAAACAAAAAAACAACAGCAACAACAATCAAACACATTATAAGTATGGATAAATTATCTCTACAAAAAACAAAAAAATCACTCACAGGCGCGACATCCGGCATGGCTCTGCTGGTGCTGGCGCTGATGCTTGCCTTGCCGGCTTGGGCATTCGCACAAACCACAGTTAAGGTAAACACACTTTATTTCACACTCTACCCCGAAACGGGCACGGCCGAAGTAGCCGAACCCGCCGACGAGAACGACGTGTACAAGAGCGGCGTGAGAATCCCTTCTTCAATAAGCTACGAAGGCCAGACGTACAGCGTAACCGGCATTGGAAACGACGCGTTCAGCTTCTGCACCGGCCTTACCCTGGTTTCGGTCCCGTCGACAGTTGTAAAAATAGGCGACCGCGCTTTCATGGGCTGCAACGCACTTAACTCCGTGCAGTTCACCAGCCCCAAGTACACGGAGATAGGCGACTACGCATTCAGCGGCTGCGAAAAGCTCGCTTCAATCAACTTCCCCTCCACACTGGAGACTATCGGCGACGGCGCTTTCCACGCCTGCACATCGCTCAAGATGATTGTGATACCCCAGTCGGTGAAAAACATAGGCCGTAACGCCTTCATGCGCTGCACAAGCCTCGGAGCGGTAAACATGTCCAACTACCAGGGCGACATACCCGAAGGCATATTCAACCAGTGCACCAGCCTTACCACCCTCAAGACAAACGGCGCGTACACCAAAGTAGGCCACGCCGCTTTCTACGGCTGCGACAAGTTCTCCAACATGGAATACTCCGAGGAATGCCGCATAATAGGCCCGGCAGCATTCATGGCCTGCACCTCGATGTACTCCATTCAGCTCTCGCCTAAAATCGAAGAGATAGGGCACGACGCCTTTGCCTACTGCGGCAACATCAGCCAGTACGACCTGCCCGATTCGCTCAAATACATAGGCGACCGCGCCTTCCGTGGCAACACCTCGCTCGAGGAAATGACCATAAGCGACTCGGTAAAATACATCGGCGAAGAAACATTCAGCTACTGCTCGTCGCTCACTAACGTCACACTGCCCGACAGCATCGACGCCATAGGCGACTATATGTTCGCTTACTGCACCTCGCTCAAGAATGTCAACATTCCCGAGAATGTAACCTCCATAGGCGACGGCGCTTTCCAGGGCTGCACAGGCGGACTTGAGGGTTTCGACTTGTCAGATAAGATTACCACCATAGGCGAATCGGCATTTGCCGACTGCGGAACAATCGGATACGTCACCCTGCCGGAAAGTATCACCAGCATAGGCACCAACGCATTCAACGGCTCGAACATCGGCAAACTGTTCGTAGGCTGGGACGAACCGATACAAGTGGAGACAAACACATTCTCCAGGGTCGACACAATGTACTGCCCCTCCGGCTCCGTTACCAACTACCGTTACAAAAGAGGCTGGAACGTTGCCAAGTGGTACATCTCAACTGAGAACCCCGTAGGCATAGAAGGAATCGAAGCCAACAAGGAAGAAGACGACGTTTACTACAACCTCGAAGGTATCCGCGTCGAGAATCCTTCAGAAGGCATTTACATACACAACGGCAAGAAGGTACTCATCCGCCGCAAGTAAAAACCCTACGCCGGCGGGAGGGGAAACGCCCTGCCCGGCCGGCGCAGAAATCACAACATAACTAAAGCAAACAAAAGCAATGAAAAAAACAATAAAAACAGCTTTTCTGCTCGCCGCGCTCCTTGTAGCCGGCACATATAATGCCGCAGCCGACGACAACATCAAACGCAAGACATACAACAACCCAGTGATAGAAAGGTCAGTGCCCGACCCCACGGTAATCAAGTGCGAAGAAGACGGCTTCTTCTACCTTTACGGCACCGAAGACATTGGCAACGGACCTATCTTCCGCTCCAAAAACCTCATCGACTGGAGCTTCGTGGGCACGGTGTTCAACAGCAGCACCCGCCCCAAGAGCCTCACGCCCACGGGCAAAGGAATGCTCTGGGCTCCCGACATCAACTACGTCAACGGCCAGTACGTCTACTATTACTCTATCGGCGTATGGGGACACGGCGACATCAGCGGCTTCGGCGTAGCAACCGCAGACCGCCCCGAAGGCCCGTTCGTGGACCGCGGCACCGTGGTAATGCCCGCCGTTCAGGGCGTGAACAACTCAATCGACCAGTTCTACATCGAAGACAACGGCAAAAAATACATCGCATGGGGCAGTTTCAACGGCATATACATGATGGAACTCACCGACGACGCCCTGCGCATTAAACCGGGAGCACAAAAGATACAGCTTGCCGGCAGCCTTACCGAAGGAACGTACATCTACAAGCGCGACGGATACTACTACCTGTTCGGCTCGGCCGGCTCATGCTGCGAGGGCGCTAACAGCAC
Source organism: uncultured Prevotella sp. (assembly GCA_900550635.1). Lineage (GTDB taxonomy): Bacteria > Bacteroidota > Bacteroidia > Bacteroidales > Bacteroidaceae > UBA6398. The sequence continues at coordinate 18,586 of URSZ01000015.1, forward strand.
ATACCGCGTGGTAGTGGCACGCTCCACCAAGCTCGAAGGCCCGTATGTAAACAAGAGCGGCGGCCGCGCGCTCGACAACCAGTTCGAGACGATACTCGAGGGCGATGACTTCGTGGCCGGCCCGGGGCACAACGCCGAGTTCATCGAAGACGACAACGGCGACACCTGGATGATATACCACGGCTACGTCCGCGACCGCGCCAACGAAGGACGTATGGTGTTCCTCGACAAGGTGCAATGGAAAGACGGCTGGCCCTACTTCGAAGGCGGGCACGCTTCGCGCACGAGCGCTGCACCCTACTTCAAGGACCAGCAATAACATTACGCCACACGGGCGGGTATGAACGGCAAACGCCGCCCCGCCGCAACGATATGCAAACCTCGGGACTTCCGTGCGGAAGCCCTGAGGTTCTTGTTTACAATTAGCATTGAATCTGCCGTTTTCGGGTACAGAAAATTGAAAACTAAATTTCAGCGCGTTATACCCACATTGGAGCAAACGAAAAATATGTCTGACATAATTCGAAATATGTCAGACATATTTTAAAATACAAGGCACATATTTTTTGCACCCTGAAAACTATTTTGAAAACCGTTCCGAAATGCAGACAAAATACAGACAACCCGCCGGCGGTGGTGGGGAACAAATTGAAACAACATGGTAAAGACGCAATTCATCGCGTCCCCGTTATCGGCGACCAACGGCCTGACGCAAAATAACACCTGACGTATTTTGCCTTCCCCGCGCATTTTCCTACCTTTGCAATGAGCCACAATCCATTGGCCGCCAAAAGAATGACAACAAACCAAGCAGCATATCAACAATCATGAAACATCCTTTCAAACCGACATTCCTGCTCGCCATCCTGCTCGCGGCGGGCGTATGCACCGCCGCAGCCGACGACAACATCAGGCGCAAGACATACCAGAACCCAGTCATACCGCACTCCACGCCCGACCCCACGATAATAAAATGCGAGGAAGACGGCTTCTTCTACCTCTATGGCACGGAAGACACGCACAACATGCCCATTTACCGCTCCCGCAACCTCATCGACTGGATTTTTGTGGGCACGGCGTTCACCGAAGCCTCGCGCCCCAAATGCGTTGGCCCCGGCACGGGCGAGTCGGGCAACCAGAGCGCCGGCATGTGGGCGCCCGACATCAACTACATCAACGGCCAATACGTGCTCTACTACGGCATAGGCGTGTGGGGACAGGGCAACATCAAGAGCGGCGTGGCCGTTGCCACGTCCGACCGCCCCGAAGGCCCGTTCATCGACCGCGGCGTCATCCTCACCCCCGCCACACAGGGCGTGAACAACTCCATCGACCAGTTCTTCATCGAGGACAACGGTCGCAACTACCTCATCTGGGGCAGCTTTGCCGGAATATACATGATTGAGCTCACCGACGACGGCCTGCGCATAAAACCGGGAGCACAGAAAGTACAGATAGCAGGCACGTTCATGGAAGGCTCTTATGTGTTCAAGCGCGACGGCTATTACTACCTGTTCGGCTCCAACGGCTCGTGCTGCGAGGGCGCGAACAGCACATACCAAGTGATTTACGGCCGCTCCAACAAGCTCGAAGGCCCGTATGTAACAAAAAGCGGCGGCCGTATGCTCGACAACCAGGCCGAAACACTGCTCACCGGCGACGACTTCGTGGCCGGACCGGGGCACAATGCCGAATTCGTTGTGGACGACAACGGCGACACGTGGATTCCCTACCACGGCTACCTGCGCGACAACGACGGCCTCGGCCGCGTGGTGTTCATCGACAAGGTGCAGTGGCGCGACGGATGGCCGTACATGGAAAACAACCACCCCACCCGCACAAGCGAAGCTCCTTACTTCAAAGACCTCTGACCGCCACGGGGCGGAAACAACCGCACATTCCCGCGTTGCCAGGCGCCATGCCGCACAACGCGGGAAGTTTTTTGCTGCAAAGCCGTTTTTCATGAAAAATCCGCGTCCGCGTGTCACCTTTCGCCCTGCAACATCGTTTTATATGTGAGCAAGCTCAAGAAAACGAAACGTAAAACTCCAAAAACAAAAGAAACATGTATTCACTGCCATTCTTAGAAGACATCCTGATACCGTTGGGTGTATGCGTAGTTCTGCCCGTACTTGTAGTATGGCTCGTAATGCGCAAGAAAACAAACGAAACCAACCGCCGCACGGAAGTAATGTTGGCCGCGATAGAAAAAGGCTCTGACGTAAACGCCGAAAAACTGCTCGGCCTGTTCGACAAAACGGGCAAACCTACGAAAACCACGCGCACGGCGCTGAAAGAAAGGCTGATGGGAAAACTGCTGGCCTCGTTCATACTCATGGGCATTGGCATAGCGTTCGGCATATACGCCCTGCTCATGTCAATCCAGGGCGGCAGCAATACCAATGATTTAGCCGCCTACTCCTTCGTCAGCGCTGTATTGCTGCTCGTTGGCGCGGCATTCCTCATTTCCTACTTCATAAGCCGCAAGTTCCTGGCCGAAGAGCTCGGCCTTGCGGATAAAAGCGGCGAAACCGGAGCCGGCACGCCCGAAGAAGGCGACAACACGCGGCAGGACGGCGCGGAACAGCCCGCAACGGCGGAAAAGGAGAACTGATTCGTGGAGCACGGGGAATTCATATCTTACGTGGAACGTGAGCAGGCGCACCTGAGGCGCTTCCTGCTCGCGCTCTGCTGCGGCAACGCCGACGAGGCCGACGACATAGCCCAGGACGCGCTCGTCAAGGCCTACCTGTCGTCATCCTCTTACAACGACGAAGGGAAGTTCGGCGTGTGGATATGCAAAATTGCCTACAACACGTTCCTCGACCGCAAACGCGCAAGCAAACAATCCGACACACTCGACGAGGCCACGCTCGTGCAGGACGACACCTTTGCCGCCGACCGCGCCTACGAGTACCAGGACCTGTACAAAGCCATTGCCGCGCTGCCCGTAAAGGAGCGCACGGCCATACTGCTCTATTACATCAAAGGCTATTCGATAAAAGAGATAGCCTCCATTACCGACGGCAGCGACGACGCGGTGAAGAAACAGCTGTCGCGCGCAAGAATGCAACTGAAATCCAAACTCGGAGACTATGGAAAGGAATGACGAACTGAAAAAGATATTCGACGGCTTCAACCCCACGCTCGGGAGCAGCCGCCTGTTCATGGAAAAATTGGAGCGCAGGCTCGCCGCAGTGGAATACATAAAGCTAATGCACGACCGCGAGGTGAGGCGCTACAAATTAGCCATGCTCGCAGCTTTCGTGGCCGGAATCCTCATGGGCGGGGCTTCCATAGCCCTGATACTCACCCACCCCGAAATATGTAAGTCGTTCTCGCTCGGGGCGCAATCGGGCCTGCTGCTGTTCGTAGAGCAAAACGTTACGTTCCTGTTGCTCGCCGTGGCAGCTTTGCTTACGGGCTTTGCCATAACAGGCGTGCTGAACCTCGTGCAGCAGGTAAGAGGGCGCACCGAAGCCCGCCGCTTCGCCCCGCGCAAGGCAGGCATCGTCGCCGCCGAACCGCGCGGCACGGAAAAGGCGTGATATTTGTCCGCATTTTCCGCCTGTTTTTCAAACAAGTTTTCAAGGTGTAAAAAATATGTGCCTTGTATTTTAAAATATGTCTGACATATTTCGAATTATGTCAGACATATTTTTTATTTGCTCCAATGTGGGGTAAACGCGCTGAAAACCAGTTTTCATTTTTCCGCACCCGGAAACGACATTTTCCCGCCCCGGTTTTGCGTCACCCAATGTCCGCCTTGCCGCGCGCCGCTTGTATCATAAAACAACGAAAAGAACCACCTGCAGGTGATTCCTTTCGTTTCGTGCGCTTCAGGATGGGCTTGAACCAACGACCCCCTGATTAACAGTCAGGTGCTCTAACCAACTGAGCTACTGAAGCAGTCTTTTTTATAGTTTTGCGGTGCAAAAGTACACGTTATTTTTGAATTAAAGAATATCTTTGCATTAAAAAATTACCAAATGGACAAAATTATAGGCATAGGCAACGCCCTTGTGGATGTGCTCGTACACGTAAGCGACGAACGGCTGGCGGCTATGAACCTGCCCAAGGGTTCAACACAATTCATTGGCAGAGAACAATTTATCGAGTCACGCAGTACCATTGCGGCAATGAATCCCGCCCGTGCACGCGGAGGTTCGGCGGCAAACACAATATCCGCGCTCGCCAACCTTGGCAACAGCTCCGGACTGATTGCCAAAACAGGGCGCGACGAAGACGGCGACTTCTACGAAGCCGAATGCCGCAAGGCCGGCATGGACACGTTGCTAAAACGTTCCGAAACCCCGACCGGCGTGGCCACCACGTTTATCACGCCCGACGGCCAGCGCACTTTCCTGGACTACCTCGGGGCGGCAGTGGAGCTAACGGCCGACGATATAACCGACAACATGCTTGCCGGCTACAAGTACCTGTACCTCGAAGGTTACCTCGTGCAAAACCACGCGCTCGTGGACAGCGTTGTGTCGATAGCCAAACGCATGGGAATGAAAATATGCCTCGACATGGCAAGCTACAACATCGTGGAGTCGGACCTTGAATATTTCACCACGCTCGTGCGCAACTACGTCGACATAGTTTTCGCCAACGAAGAGGAAAGCCTCGCCTTTACCGGCCTCGAACCAGCAAAAGCATTGGAAACCATAGCCGGCATGTGCGACATAGCCATAGTGAAGTTAGGAGCAAAAGGCTCGACAGCCGCCCGGCGCGACGCAAGTTCAGGAACGCTCGAAAAAGCTGCCGTAGCTGCGGGAAAAGTGGAACACGTAACCGACACCACCGCCGCGGGCGACTTCTTCGCGGCAGGATTCCTGCACGCCCTGGTGCACGGCCGCACGCTCGAAGAGTGCCTGGAGGCCGGCACGGTGCTTTCGTCGGAAATAATACAGGTTGTAGGGGCCACACTCCCCGAAGAACGCTGGAACGAAGTGCGCCGCCGCATAAACGAAATTTGTAAATAGAGCAAAACATATACGATGAAACGGACATTAAAGCTCATCATCCTGGCCGCATGGCTCGCATTGCCCGCCACGGCGCAGAAAAACCACAACTTCGAAGTATCAAAGAACCTCGAGATATTCAACAACCTGTTCAAGCAGCTCGACTTGTATTACGTAGATACGCTCGACGCCGACAAACTCGTCAAGACTGCCACCGGCTCAATGCTGAACACCCTCGACCCTTACACCGAATATTACCCCGACGACGAGCGCGACGACCTGAAACAAATGCTCACGGGCAAGTATGCCGGAATAGGCTCGCTGATACACTACTCGAAGAACGAAGACCGCTGCATTATCTCCGAACCTTTCGAAAACATGCCCGCTGCCGAGGGAGGACTGAAAGCAGGCGACGTGATATTGAGCATTGCAGGCAAGGAATTCGGCCCTAAAGGCTCGCAAAACACAAACGAGTTCACCGAATCGGTCAGCAATGCCTTGCGCGGCGAACCGGGAACGAGTTTCATCGTCAAGATACAACGCCCGGGCGAAGACAAACCGCGCGAGATAAAACTTACCAGGCGGGCAATAAAGACTCCCCCCATATCTTACTACGGCATGATAGCCGAAAACACCGGATACATCTACCTTTCCTCGTTTCCCGAGGGAGCTGCCACCGACGTGCGCCGCGCCGTGATAGACCTCAAACAGAAAGGAGCCAAACAGTTAGTGCTCGACCTGCGCAACAACGGCGGCGGCTCAATGCAGGAAGCCATCGACCTGGTTAACCTGTTCATCGGCAAGGGCAAGACCGTTGTTGAGCTGAAAGGAAAGATAAAGTCGGCCAACGAGACGTACAAAACGCAGCGCGAAGCCCTCGACCCTGACATTCCCCTCGCGGTACTGGTGAACGGCAACACGGCCTCGTCGTCGGAAATAACCGCCGGCACGCTGCAAGACTACGACCGCGCCGTGGTGATAGGCACACGCACCTACGGCAAGGGACTCGTACAGCAGACGCGCCCACTGCCCTACGACGGGGTGCTCAAACTAACCACCAGCAGGTACTACATCCCCTCGGGGCGCTGCATTCAGGCCATCGACTACTCACACCGCGCGGCCAACGGCGCAGTGAACCGCATTCCCGACAGCCTTACTAACGTGTTCCACACGGCAGCGGGACGCCCCGTGCGTGACGGCGGCGGAATAATGCCCGACAGCGTGGTCAAGGTCGACAGCGTGGCAAACATAGTGCTCTACCTCAACCCCGGAATGATTACGAGCGACGTGCTGTTCAACTTCGTTACCGAATACACTCACCGCCACGCCACTATCGACCCGCCCGAGAAATTCGACATCAGCGACGAGGAATACGAAAACTTCAAACGCTATGCCAAGGAGCACAACTTCACCTACGACCGCCAGAGCGTCAAGCTGCTCGACAACCTCAAGAAGGTGGCCAAGTTCGAAGGCTACGACGTAGCCGAAGACATCAAGGCCCTCGAAGCCAAACTGACACACAACGAAGACTACGACTTCGAGCACTGGAAGCCCGAAATAAAGAAACTGCTGAACAACGAGATAATGCTGCGATACTATTACCGCCGCGGACTGATACGCAACTCGCTGAACAACGACAAGACGCTCGACACGGCGCTCGCCGTGCTCAACAACCCGCAGGAATACCGCAAAATGCTCGCACCGCAACCCGGGCAGGCACAAGACAGCAAACCTTCGGAAAAGAAATAACAGGCACTCCCCCGAACGTTCCCCTTCCCGCCCCGTCCGCACGCACACCCGCACAAGCGGAGCACCGCTCCCCCGACCGGGCGCAAACGGCAGCGGGAAATGAAAACTTTTGTGTGAAAAATAAACACCCCCATAGGAGCAAATAAAAAATATGTGCCTTGTATTTTAAAATATGTCTGACATAATTTGAAATATGTCAGACATATTTTTTACCCCCTCCAAACCCGCATGAAAACTGAGGTTTCGCCCATCGACAAAATCAGACACGCCACCGCCCGCAGGCGGCCGCCAATTTTCCATGCACCGCCACAAGGCTGCAATGTACGGGCGCACAACGCGGCTGCCGGGACAAAGAGCGGCAGAAACGCATGATTTTCAAATCACCCCGCGAGGCCGCCGCAAAAGAACTTGCACGCCACACAAAAAAGTCGTACTTTTGCCCCGATAACTTTAACAATCAAAACAAAAAACATTAAACACACCGATGAATTTCGTTGAAGAAATAAAGTGGCGCGGCATGCTTCACCAGATGATGCCCGGCACCGAAGAACTTTTCGAGAAAGAACAAGTAACGGCATACGTGGGTATCGACCCCACTGCCGACTCACTGCATATCGGCCACTTGTGTGGTGTGATGATGCTGCGGCATTTCCAACGCTGCGGACACAAGCCGCTGGCTCTGGTAGGAGGTGCTACCGGTATGATCGGTGACCCGTCCGGTAAATCACAGGAACGTAACCTGCTGGACGAAGAAACTCTGCGCCACAATCAGGAGTGCATCAAAAAGCAGTTGGGCAAATTCCTCGACTTTGAGTC
>URSZ01000016.1 GCA_900550635.1 uncultured Prevotella sp.
CCTTCCACCATGCTCACTGACCTTTGCGACTCGCTCGGCATGTTCGTCATGGCCGAATCGTTCGACAGCTGGAAAGAGGGCAAAACCCAGAACGCTTACAGCAGGTTTTATGATGAATGGTGGGAAAAAGACCTCACAAACCTTATATTCTGCCACAGAAACCACCCCTCCATCATAATGTGGAGCATAGGAAACGAGATTCCGGAGCAGAACAGCGCCGCCGGGGCGGAACGTTGCCGCAACATGGTCGCGCTTTGCCACAAGCTCGACCCCACGCGCCCCGTGACTGCCGGAATGAACTCCGACATGGGCGTGCTGCGCAGCGGTTTCGCGCAGGCGCTCGACATATTCGGAATAAACTACCACATACAGAAATACGAGGAAATCATCGACTCCATCCCGCAGGGCTTCATTCTCGGTGCCGAGACGGCTTCCGCGCTCAGCAGCCGCGGCGTCTACAAGTTCCCGGTGCGTTACCAGTACCTGCCGCAGTATCCCGACTTGCAGGTGTCGAGCTATGATTATGAAAGCGTGTCGTGGGGCAACATACCCGAGGACGACGGTTTCATGCAGGACGACAAGCCCTGGGTGGTAGGCGAGTTCGTATGGACGGGCTTTGACTACCTGGGCGAGCCTACGCCTTATTTCGACAAATGGCCCGCACGCAGCAGCTACTTCGGTATTGTAGACCTGGCCGGGCTGCCCAAGGACCGCTATTACTGGTACCGCAGCCGCTGGAACACAAGCGACAACACCATACACCTGCTGCCGCACTGGACCTGGCCGGGACGCGAGGGACAGGTAACGCCCGTTATCTGCTACTCCAACTTCGACGACGCAGAGCTCTTCGTCAACGGCAAGAGCCAGGGAAGGGTGAAGAAAGACGTTACGCGCAAGTTCGGCCGCTACCGCCTGAAATGGGACAACGTGAAGTATGAACCGGGCGAACTCAAGGTGGTTGTTTACGACAAGGCTGGACGTGTGGCCGGAGAGGAGGTAGTGCGCACAGCCGGCAAGCCTGCACGTATCGTGCTTGAGGCCGACCGCACAACCCTCAAGGCAGACGGCGACGACATAGCTTTCGTTACCGTAAAGGTTGTGGACGCAAACGGGGTGGAATGCCCCACGGCCGACAACCAGCTTAACTTCAAGGTGAGCGGCGCGGCAAGCTACCAGGCTGCCTGCAACGGCGACCCCACGTCGCTCGAGCCGTTCATGAAGCCCACGATGAAGCTGTTCAACGGCGCAGTGGTTGTGCTCGTGCGTGCGGAGCAGAAAAAAGGCAAGGCAACGCTTACCGTGACCGACGCGGCCAACAAGGAGCTCTCGGCTTCGCTCTCGCTGAATATAGAGAAGTAGGGACGCGCGTTCCCGTCACGGGTTTTTACACCCCTCGGGGAGCAGCGGGAAATTATCTCTGAGATGTTATAGATAATGCCGGGCATGTGTTGAAACATGCCCGGCATTGTTTTCTCCCGCTTCCGTTACTCGTCCCGTGAAACCCGAATCGGTCATTAGGCTTTGTCAAATTGCGTGCTTATGCCAGGCAGATAGCTTCCCGCCCGGCTGAAGGCGTAGCGGGCTACGGCAAAGCCGGGCGGGAAGACAGATGACGGCAGAAGTGCGTAAGTTGGCGAGGGAACCGCATTCGACGTTACTACTTAATTCCCTAATGACCGTTTTGGGTTGAAGTATGTCGCGCGTATGATTGACGTTTTGTCAATCTGCACGGCGTGAAATGTTAAAGCGCCGGGCCGCATGGCGCAGTTTCCCAAAAGCCTCTCTGCAAGCGTTTTCCGGCCGCCCGAAAATAGGTCTGAGATATTTTAAAATACAAGGCACATATTTCGAAATATGTCCGACCTTTTTTTTCTTTTCTCCTATCCCTGTCTGAAATACTCCCAAGACGTTCCTGTTTTTCCGTTCACAATAGTTAAAACCGGCTGCGGGCCGCCATGTTTCCCGCTTTGCCGTTCCCGATGTAAGGCGCACGTACCGTTTTTGCCGCATAGCGTGCGCGGCCGACGGCTTATGCAGGGAAAAGCAATGTTTTGTAAAAAAATCTGACTAATTTTACGGCCGCATAAAAACAAACATCCCATGGTTCTCAATTATATATGGATAGCTTTCTTCGGCATAGCGTTTGTCGTGGCCGTGGTGAAGCTCGTTTTCTTTGGCGACACCACGGTGTTTCCCGCCATTATGAACTCCACGTTCGAAACGGCCAAGACGGCTTTTGAAATCTCGCTCGGACTAACGGGCGTGCTGTCGCTCTGGCTCGGCATAATGAAGATAGGCGAGCGTGGCGGGCTGGTGCAGGCCCTTTCGCGCGGGCTTTACCCGGTGTTCAGCAAGCTCTTTCCGGACATACCCAAGGGACATCCCGCCATGGGCAACATTTTCATGAACATGGCGGCCAACATGCTCGGCCTCGACAACGCGGCTACGCCGCTCGGCCTCAAGGCCATGGAGAAGCTGCAGGAACTGAACCCCAGGAAGGACACCGCAACGAATGCCATGATAATGTTCCTCGTGCTGAACACCTCGGGGCTTGTAATCGTGCCTGTGGGAATCATGGTGTACCGTGCGCAGCTCGGGGCGGCGCAGCCCACCGACGTGTTCATCCCCATACTCATAGCTACGTTCATTGCCACGCTTGCCGGAATAATCGCCACAAGCATTTACCAGCGTATCAACCTGTTCAACCGCACGCTCATGCTCACCCTCGGCGGCGCCTGCGCCTGTGTGGCGGCCATAATATTCGGTTTTGCCCAGCTCGACCGGGCAACGATGGACATTGTGGGCACGTCGGTGGCCAACATAATGCTTTTCTCAATTATTGTGCTGTTCATAGCAGTGGGAGTAAGGAAGAAGGTTAACGTTTACGACGCTTTCATCGAGGGCGCAAAGGGAGGCTTCGAGACAGCCGTGCGCATAATTCCTTATCTCGTGGCCATACTTGTTGGCATTGGCGTTTTCCGTGCCGCCGGAGTAATGGACTGGATAACCGGGGGCATTGCGTGGGTGGCCGCGGAGCTCGGCGCGCCTACCGACTGGGTGGGGGCATTGCCCACTGCGCTCATGAAACCCCTGAGCGGCAGCGGCTCGCGCGGCATGATGGTCGACTGCATGACGGCGTTCGGCCCCGATTCGTTCACCGGGCGGCTGAGCTGCCTGTTCCAGGGCTCCACCGACACGACGTTCTACATACTGGCCGTTTACTTCGGCAGCGTGGGCATAAGGTACACGCGCCACGCCGTTACGTGCGGCCTTATAGCCGACGTGGCCGGTACGATAGCGGCAATAGCCGTATGTTACATGTTTTTCGGTTGATAAAATGATAAGTCAGTAAACAATGGCAAACCTGAAATCCCTTTTCCGCGACACGGCCCTTTACGGGATGAGCAGCATAGTGGGAAGATTCCTCAACTACCTGCTCGTGCCGCTCTATACGGCCAAGCTGGCGGCCTCGTCGGGCGGCTACGGCGTGATAACGAACGTGTACGCCTACACGGCGTTGCTGCTCGTGCTGCTCACGTTCGGCATGGAAACCACCTTCTTCCGCTTCGTCAACAAGGAAGGCGCCGATGTGCGCCGCACATACTCCACGGTGCTCATCATGGTCGGCACGGTGTGCGTGGTGTTCGTGGCGGCGGTGCTGGCGTTCCTCGGGCCGGTGGCCTCGTTTGCCGGTTATCCCGACCACCCCGACTATGTGGGCATAATGTGCGCCTGCGTGGCTTTGGACGCGTTCCAGTGCATTCCGTTTGCCTGGTTGCGCTACAAACATAAGCCGCTAAAGTTCGTTACATTGAAGCTGCTGTTCGTGGTGTTGAACATTGCGTTGAACCTTGTCTATTTCCTTCTGCTTCCGGCGCTTTACGCAAATCCGTCCACGCACGCTGCGGCTGCTGCGGTGTACGACCCGGCCGTGGGCGTGGGCTACGTGTTCCGTATCAACCTTTTCTGCACCGGGCTTATAACGTTCTTTTTCTGGAAGGAGCTTACCGGCTTCCGTTATGTATTCGACCGCGCGCTGTGCCGCCGCATGCTTTCGTACAGCTGGCCCATACTCCTGCTCGGCATAGCCGGGATACTTAACCAGACGGCCGACAAGATACTCTATCCCCACGTAATGCCCGGGGCGGAGGGCAAGGTGCAGCTCGGAATCTACGGCGCGGCCTCGAAGATAGCCATGATTATGGCCATGATAACGCAGGCATTCCGCTACGCCTACGAACCGTTCGTGTTCGGCTCTGCTTCGGAGCGCGGCTCGCGCGAGACGTATGCCCGCGCCATGAAATACTTTGTCATCTTCACGCTCCTGGCTTTCCTTACGGTTATGGCCTACATCGACGTGTTCAAATACATCATCGCCCCCGACTACTGGGAGGGCCTCAGGGTCGTGCCCGTGGTCATGGCGGCTGAAATAATGATGGGCATATACTTCAACCTGTCGTTCTGGTACAAGCTGGTCGACAAGACTATCTACGGAGCCGTGTTCTCGGGCATAGGCTGCGCCGTGCTCATAGCAGTGAACGTAGTGTTCATCCCGCGCTACGGCTACATGGCCTGCGCGTGGGCGGGCTTTGCCGGTTACGGCGTGTCCATGCTCCTGTCGTACATCGTGGGGCAGCGCAAATATCCCATATCCTATCCGCTGCGCTCCATAGGTGTTTACGTGGCCCTGGCCGCGCTGTTCACGGCCGTAATGATGTTGCTGCCGCATACCATGCCCAAACTTGCGCGCATAGCGGTGAACACGGTGCTGCTGGCGGCGTTCGTGGGCCACATCGTGTACCACGACTTTCCGCTCTCGGGCCTGCCCGTGGTGGGCAAGTACTTCAGGAAAAGATAACGCTCCCGCGCAACCTTGCGGGAGTGGAAGAAAATTCACCTGCGGCCGCATAAGCATTCATTTGCGTGCCTGAAAAACGGCCTTTGCAACGTACAGAGGACTAACCGGTTACGAGGTGCGAAAAAATGCCCCGCAGAAAAACGAAAATATGTCAGACATATTTTGAAATAGGTCGGACATATTTTGAATTATGTCCGATGTATTTTTCGCCCCCTGCCGGGCGGAATGAATAAAAAACGAATACGACATTAACTAACCATACATAGAAATGATACCCAGCAACCCCTTACCCTCTAAGCCGCGCTACGAGATTCTCGACGGCCTGCATACTGCTTTTCTTCCCCGTGGTTGTGCTCATGGGGGCGGGGAGCGTCACCACGGGGCGCACGGCCAAGGCCTGCAAGTTCCTCGGCGACATATCCTATCCGCTCTACATCACGCAATATCCCATAGTGTTCACCCTGTTGGGCGGCTGGATAAGCAACACGCCCGAAGCCACGACGGCGCAGGTGGTGTTCACGAGCGTGATGAGCTGCCTGTTCTGCTTTGCCGCAGCCTACGCGAGCCTCAAGCTCTACGACGAACCCGTGCGCCGCTGGCTCACCGCTCACTGGTTGCACCGCAAGCCGGCTAACGGGAAGTGACGCCCCGCGATGTAGTATGTGAGCCGCCCGTACAAGTAAACAAACATAAAAAAATATAGACTTAGCAATGAAAAAAACACTATTGATTCTTTCTGCCCTGCTGCTAACGGCCGCCACGTCGCTCCGCGCCGACGGCGGAATGTGGATGCTGGGCAATCTTACCAAACAGACTTACGACGCCATGCGGGCTTACGGCTTCAGCATGACGCCCGAGGAACTTTCGAACGATAACGGCACTTCGCTGCGCAATGCCGTGGTGCTGTTCGGCGGATACTGTTCCGGCGTGGTGGTGTCGGACAACGGGCTTGTCTTTACCAACCACCATTGCGGCTTCGAGAGCATACAGAAACACTCAACCCCGGAGCACGACTACGTAAAGGACGGCTTTTACGCCGCAACGCCGGAGGAGGAATGGAACGTGCCGGGCCTGTTCGTCAGCTTCCCGCTGCGCGAGGAGCGTGTAACCGACCGCGTGCTGCCCGTTATAACCGAAAAGGGCGCAGACGGCGCGCAACATCAGATATGGGGCGACCGCCGCAACCAACTGCTCGACTCGATGGAGACAGTACTCGTTAAGGAAGTGACGGCAAAGGATTCCACACTCTGGGCCGAGCTGGTGCCTTACTACGGTGCGAACGAATTCTACGTAACCGTGTACCGCGTTTACCCCGACGTGCGCCTCGTGCTCGCACCACCCTCGTCTTTGGGCAAGTTCGGCGGCGACACCGACAACTGGGTGTGGCCGCGCGAGACGTGCGACTTCAGCGTATTCCGTATCTATGCCGGCAAGGACAACATGCCCGCGCCTTACAGCAAGGATAACGTGCCCTACAAGCCTTCGCGCGTGGCCGCCGTCTCGCTCGACGGTTATAAGGCGGGAGACTTTGCCATGACACTCGGCTTCCCCGGCTCGACTTACCGATACCTCTCGAGCTACGGCATAGAAGCGCGCATGAATGCCATGAACGACGAGTTTATCAAGGCAGGCAGCCTGCGCCTTCCCATGTGGAAGGCTGAAATGGACGCCGACCCGGCGCTGCGCCTCAAATACGACAGCAAATACCAGACTTTCTCGAACACTTACAAGAACAGCATTGGCATGAACAGGAGTATCACGATGTACGGCATACTCGACAGCAAGCGCAAGTTCGAACAGTCGCTCACCGAATGGATAAACGCCGACCCGCAGCGCAAGGCAAAGTATGGCGACGTGCTTGAAAAACTGCGCCAGGCCTATCCTGATTACACACTCAAACGGAAACAGCTTTACAAAAGCATACTTAATCTCAACTACGACCTGCAAGTGTTCGAACTTGTGGCTGCAATTTCGCACGGCGACTATTCTAAAGAGAAAGGAATGCGCGACGAGCTCATCGCCGCCGTGCGTGAGATTTACCGTAACCTCGACTTCCGCCTCGACCTGCGCACGCTTGCCGCCGGCCTTTGGATGTTCCGCGACGAAATGCCTGCCGATACCTATCCCGGCTTTTTCAGCACTGTCGACAAGCAATACGGCGGTAATTTCGGCGCATATCTGACCGACGTGGCCGCACGCAGCAGCCTTACCGACAGCACCGCAGTGATTGGCCGTCTGAAACGCGGAAAAACAAAATGGATTGAACGCGACCCGTTGCGCAAGACGTTGAAGCAGATAAGCAGCAGCCTCGTCAAGATACAGGAAAGCATAGACCCTGCCGCGGTGAACGAGGGCGAACGCCGCCTTACGCAGGCCGTGCGTGAGATGTACGAGGGCTCGCCGCTGTACAGCGACGCGAACATGACGCTCCGAATGAGCTACGGAACGTTCAAGACATACACTCCCTGGGGAGGAAGCGAATATCCGCTCTACACCACGCCGCAGACGCTCGCCGCAAAAGTGGCCAAAGCCGCGCAAAACAAGGACTACTCCATGGAGGACGATGTGTTGCGCCTTATGACGTCGGGCGATTACGGCCGTTACACTGACAGCCGCAGCAAGAACCTGCAATTGTGCTTCGTGACCGACAACGACATTACCGGCGGCAACTCCGGAAGCCCGATGTTCAACGGCAAGGGCGAGCTTGTGGGCCTGGCGTTCGACGGAAACTGGGAATCAATGGCCAACGACTTGCAGTACAGCACCGAACTTACGCGCTGCATAGGCGTTGACATACGTTACGTGATGTACGTAATCGACCGCTGGGCCAAGGCCGACCGCCTGATGAAGGAAATAAGCCTTGCCCGCTGACAGGCGTATATCTTTGGGCATAAGCACGCAATTTGGCGAAGCCTAACGGCCGATTTGGGTTAAAAAATTTTGCGGTTTCATAAGAATGTTGTACTTTTGCCGTGCCGTTTAACGACGGACATAGTGTTTGTTCCATGGTGTAATGGTAGCACTAGAGTTTTTGGTTCTCTCAGTCATCGTTCGAATCGGTGTGGAACAACAAGCAATCCAAGTGCAGACTCTCAAGAGTCTGCACTTTTTTTATTCTCCGGCTTCATTTTTTTAACTTGTGCTTGCGTAATTTCAGAAATTTTTATATTATTGCAAATAAGTAGCAACGGGCGTGCCGCAAGCCCGCACTTTGGCGGCGTATAATACTTGGAAGTCATGAAACATGCGGTATTTTTCGTTTTAGCGGTTGCAGCATACGTTTTGCAGCCGGTGCAGTTGTTTGCACAAAGCAAAAAAGTGTCGCCCCACGGTGTTTGGCAGCTTTCTATTCCTTCCAGCCGTGGCGACGAGGCCACAGTGAATTTCATTCCTGTGTGGAAAATCTATTATCCCGACGGGCAGTTTGCCGTAATGGCCTGGAAGTCGGAAAAGGAGAGCGCTTACATAACCAACCACGGCACCTATACGCTGGAAGGCGACAGCGTGATAGTGGAAAATGTGGCATATTCGTCTACCAACCCGCAAATCACGGGCCGACAGAACCGTATCAGCACCGAATACATAGGCAACGACTGTATGCTTGCCAAGCTTTACGTGCAGTCCACCGGAGCCAGGTGGGAGGAGCTCTGGAAACGCATGACGCAGGGCGAGCCATCCAATCCCTCGGCCGTGTTCAAGGGCAGCGAGGGTGAGAATTCCCCGTCGCAGGACGCTAACGGCGTGTATCATTACACGGAGCAAATGCCGCAGTTTGCCGGTGGCGACGAGCGTGCCATGATTAAATACATACAGTCGCAGCTTTCATACCCGGCCGAGGCGTTGGCCAAGGGCATGGAGGGAGTTACGATGGTGCGTTTCGTGGTTAACGAGGACGGCAAGCCGCAGGATTTCCAGATTATGCATTCGTCGTTCGGCTTGCTCGACAACGAGGCCCTGCGGGTAATAAAGACGCTGCGCTTCATACCCGGCAGGCACAACGGAAAGAAAGTCAAGGTTTACCTTACGGTGCCCGTCAGGTTCGTGTTGAAGTAAAAATTCCCCGCAAGGTTTGAAATAATTCCGGCGGTCTGTGTTGGGCAGGCCGCCGGCGTTGTTTTGGTGCGGCTTTCTGTCGGCGGCGCGCCTGATTGCCGTTTCGTGCATTATGCGGCGGCCGAATGTTAATTCCGGTGCGGAAATACGGCCCTCGTAATCCATTGAAAACCACAGGGGTTTGGGACGGGCAAAAATATGTCTGAGAAATTTTGAAATAGGTCGGACATATTTTCGATTTTCTCCCTTGCTTTTTTGTTTTTCTCCAATGTGGTTTCCGGCGCGTTTTAACAAATGTTATTTCCACGCGGCGTGCGGGTGAATGTGCCGGCGGCGCGCATTGCGGTGACGGCGGCGGTGTTTTTATGCCCGCACAGTGCGTGTGTGAACCTTTGTGAACCATAAAAAAGCGGCTTGCAGGCAGATAATTACGTAATAATTCATACTTTTGCACATTGTGTAAAATATTCTTCCACGCAAACGGGATAAAAATAAACCAAAACATAATAACAGTAGATGAACCGCTACAAAACAGTGAACAACCTTGTAGGTTGGATTACATTTGCCATCGCGGCATTTGTGTATTGCTCGACCATAGAGCCGAGCGCAAGTTATTGGGATTGCCCCGAGTTCATAACTACGGGATATAAGCTGGAGATTGGCCACCCGCCCGGCGCGCCGTTCTTCATGCTTACGGCCAATTTGTTCTCGCAGTTTGCCCAGGACCCCTCGCACGTTGCAATGATGGTCAACGTGATGTCGGCCTTGATGAGCGCGGCATGTATCCTGTTCCTGTTCTGGAGCATTACCCACCTTGCGCGCAAGCTCATCGTGCGCGACGGCGAGAATCCCACCACCGCCCAGCTAATCGAAGTGATAGGTGCGGGCGTAGTAGGCGCGCTGGCCTATACGTTCAGCGACACGTTCTGGTTCAGCGCGGTCGAGGGCGAGGTTTACGCCTACTCGTCCATGTTCACGGCGGTAGTGTTCTGGCTGATACTCAAGTGGGAGGAGCGTGCCGACCAGCCGCACAGCGACCGCTGGCTCGTGCTCATCTCTTTCCTTACCGGCCTTAGTATCGGTGTCCACCTGCTCAACCTGCTGTGCATTCCGGCCATCGTGCTCGTGTATTGCTACAAGCACCGTCCCGACCTCAACGCCAAGGGCTCGCTTCTTGCGCTCCTCGTGTCGTTCGTTATCGTGGGCGTGGTGCTCTACGGCGTGGTGCCTGGCATTGTAAAGGTTGGCGGCTGGTTCGAGCTGCTGTTCGTAAACACCCTCGGCTTCAGTTTCAATACCGGCCTGATAGTTTATATCATCCTGCTCGTGGCCTGCGTGCTGTGGGCAATATGGGAGAGCCAGAAAGGCACCAACCGCAGGAATATCGTGATTTCATCGGTGCTTTCCGTAGGTTTTCTCGGAATACCGTTCTACGGTTCGGGCGCTTCGAGCGTTATCCTCGGCGTTATAGTGCTTGCGGCATTGTTCGTCGTTTTGCGCAAAAGGAACAAGAAGAACGGCTTCCTCGTTTCGGCGCGCGTAGTGAACACCACGCTGCTCTGCTTCCTCATGCTTATGATTGGTTACTCCACCTATGCGGTAATAGTAATCCGCTCCACGGCCAATCCTCCCATGGACCAGAACTCGCCCGAGGACATCTTCACCCTCGGCTCTTACCTTAACCGCGAGCAGTACGGTTCGCGCCCCTTGTTCTACGGCAACGCCTACACA
The DNA here is from genome assembly GCA_900550635.1 of uncultured Prevotella sp. Taxonomy (GTDB): domain Bacteria; phylum Bacteroidota; class Bacteroidia; order Bacteroidales; family Bacteroidaceae; genus UBA6398. Next base: position 10,643 of record URSZ01000016.1, read on the forward strand.
TCGCAGCCCGAGTTCGAGTCGGGAGGCGACGGTATGCTCTACTGGAAGCGCAACGAGGGCAAGGCTATCTACAACCGCAAGGAAAAAGACCACGAGGGCGAGAAAGACTCCTACGTTGTAGTGGGTCACGACAACGAATACGTTTACGCGCAGAACATGCTTTTCCCGCGCATGTATTCGGCCGACCACCGCAACGCTTACGAAAGCTGGATGGGCGGGGTTGAAGGCCGCGAAGTGCCTTACAACGACCCCACAGGCCGCGTTACGTCGGTCAAGATGCCCACGCAGTGGGAGAATCTCAAGTTCTTCGTGTCGTATCAGCTTAACTTCATGTACTGGCGCTACTTCATGTGGAACTTTGCCGGACGCCAGAACGATATACAAGGTTACGGCGAAAAAGAACACGGAAACTGGATTACCGGCATTCCGTTCATCGACAACCTGCGCCTCGGCGACCAGGACCTGCTGCCCGATTCGCTCAAGAACAACAAGGGACACAACGTGTTCTACTGCCTGCCGCTCATACTCGGGCTTGTCGGACTTTTCTTCCAGGCTTACCGCGGCGCAAGGGGCATACGCCAGTTCTGGGTAGTGTTCTTCCTTTTCTTCATGACAGGTATCGCCATCGTGCTTTACCTTAACCAGACGCCCACACAGCCCCGTGAGCGCGACTACGCCTATGCCGGCTCGTTCTATGCCTTTGCCATTTGGATTGGCCTCGGCGTGCTGGGCATTGTCGAAGGGCTTAAAAAACTCAAGCTGGGCGCACTGCCGGCTTCCATAATAGCGTCGCTGGCCTGCGTGCTCGTTCCGATACAGATGGCTTCGCAGACGTGGGACGACCACGACCGCTCCGGCCGTTACCTGTGCCGCGATTTCGGCCGCAACTACCTCATGACGCTCCCCGACAAGGGCAACCCGATAATCTTTACCAACGGCGACAACGATACCTTCCCCCTATGGTACAACCAGGAGACTGAAGGAGTGCGCACCGACGCGAGAGTCTGCAACTTCTCTTACCTGCAGACCGACTGGTACATCGACCAGATGAAGCGTCCTGCCTACGACTCGCCTTCGTTGCCCATAACATGGAGCCGCCTGGAGTACGTATCCAACGGCGAGCACGAACTGGTACACGTGGACGCTTCGCAAAAGCAGGCATTGCTTGAATTGAATCGCCAGTATCCCGACGTGAACATGTTCGAGGTTTCCTACATAATGAAGAACTTCGTGCGCGCTTCCGACCCCGAGCAGCGCTTCATACCTACCGACAGTATGGTCATAACGGTCGACAAGGAGGCCGTGCGCCGCTCCGGAATGATGCTCAAGGACAGCATTCCCGATGTCATGACTATCTCGCTCAAGGGCAGAAGCTCCGTATATAAGAACGAACTCATGTTCTACGAGATGATTTCGCAGAGCAACTGGAAGCGTCCCATTTACGTGGCCATCACGGTGGGCGCCGACAACTACGGCAGCCTGGGCGACAACTTCATAAAGGAAGGACTTGCATACAGGATTTCGCCGTTCAACACCGAAAAGACCAAGAACACCATCGACGTCGACAAGATGTACGACAACCTCATGAACCGCTACCGCTACGGCGGCCTCGACAAGCCCGGCCTCTACATCGACGAGAACGCAATGCGCATGTGCTGGTCGCACCGCGTAGCTTTCTCGCAGACTGTGCTGCAGCTGCTCCTGCAGGGCGACACCGTGAGGGCACAAAAGGCGCTCGACTACTGCGAGAAGCAGATTCCCGAGTACAACGTGCCTTACGACTGGCGCAGCGGCGCGATAGAACTGGCACGCGCGTATGCTTTCCTCGGCAACAACAAGAAGGCCGACTACATACTCTCGAAGATTGCCACCGACTCGCGCCAGTTCCTCACGTGGTACAACTCGCTCAACACAAACGAGCTTATGTCGTACCGCCGCGACTATATGCTGCACCTCGAAGTGCTGCGCAACGTGCTGCGCACTTACCAGATGTTCGACGAGGCCAAGATGAAGAAAACCGAAAACGAAATAATGCAGTATTACGGGCAGTGGCAGTCGCGCACGGGCGACTCTTTCCTCCCCCAGGACAGCGGAAGCGGCGCACAGCAGTGACGCCCGCGGCCGTGAATGCCCAACCAGACACTGAATAATGATAATAGAGCAGCCGGCAACGTTTCTGCGATGGCTTTACCCCCACGCGTTATGGAGAATGGACCCACACGAACGGGCAGTGTACCTCACGTTCGACGACGGGCCCATTCCCGTTGTTACCCCGTGGGTGCTCGACGTGCTCGACCATTACGGCATTAAGGCCACGTTCTTCATGGTGGGCGAGAATGCCTACAAGTTCCCGCAGGGGCTCGCAATGGTGAGGAACCGCGGGCACAGGATAGGCAACCATACATACAACCACATCGGCGGGCTGCGACACGGCGTGCGCTCCTACATGCGCAACGTCGACAAGGCGAACATACTCTTGCAGACCGACTTGTTCCGCCCGCCGCACGGCTGGATGAAATGGGACCAGTACGTGTTCGTCAAGCAACGCTACCGGATAGTGATGTGGGACCTCGTAACGCGCGATTACAGTATCAACCTCAACGGCCGCGACGTGCTCCTGAACGTAAGGCGCTACGCCCGCAACGGCTCGATAATAACGTTCCACGACTCGCTGCGCTCCGAGGACAAGCTGCTCTACGCCCTGCCGCGCGCCATAGAGTGGTTGCAGTCGCAGGGATACGCCTTCAAGGTGTTCCCGTAGGAAATTTTTCAAGTGGCTTGCCGCGGGCTATGGTAAATGTGAAAAACAGTTAAATTTTTACCGCCTGTTACGGCGCGCGTATCGCTAACTCCGAACCCCCTCTCGGAGAAAAGAAAAAAAGCAAGGGAGAAAAAACAAAATATGTCCGAGGAATTTCAAAATTCCTCGGACATATTTTTTGCGCTCTCAAAACGCTGTGCTTCCGCACCGTAAGCGTGTCTGCATTTTCGCCCTCCTGGCGTTAACATGCCTTAACAACCTGCGGCGTTCCGGCACGCCTTTTGCTATGCCACGCGCTTTGGTGTCACGCTGCGGCCGTGCAACAAAGAAAGCCGTTAAACGCTCGACGGCGCGCCGCCGTTGATGAGTGGCGGCTGGTAGACGATGCCGGTCTCCAAGTCGGTAACGATTCCCCATACGCATTCTACCTCCGTGTCCCAGTCGTACGGTGTGTCGTTGCGTGCGTCGACTGTGACGTACCCGCTGCCGCCTGTGACGGTTTTGTATACCTTTTCGTAGAACGACACGTTGCCGTTGCTGTTTACCCTGAACTGGGCCTTTATCTCGTAGCGGCCGCTGCGCTTTATGTTGTAGGCAAATGTGAACACGGGGATAAGGTTGTTTCTCAGGTCGAGCGTTATCCAGTCGCCGAGGGTCTCGACGCTCTCTTCGTTGTAGTATGTCACCCTGTTGCCTTCGCGGTGGAAGGGGCGTATGTAGTAGCGCGTGGCTCCCTCGAGCAGGTCCGCCTCCGTGGTAAAGGCGCCGAAGAACGTGGAGTACCCGTTGAGGTAGTCACTGCTCTCCTCGCGCACCTTCAAGGCGTTGTCCAATGTCACGCCCGGCGACGTGCCTATTATGAAGCCCACGGTGGAGGGCAGGTTGCTTGTGGAGTTCTTTTCCAGGCGGAATGTAACGGAGTGCTGCGTGAAAGCGTTGCTTGCGCTGACTCTCGTTATTTCCACGCCCAAGGCCGACGAAACCATGTCGCCGGGGCTTCCGCCGCCCTGTTCGTCGTCACCGCCGCCGGGAGTGTCCGGGTTGCCCCCCGTGTCGCCCTGCCATGTGGGGCTGAACTCCGTGTCGTAGCTGAAGTAGCCGAACATGTCGTCCGTGTCGATTACGGTGCTGCTCGAGCCGGACCACATCGTAGCCGTGCCGGTGTACGTGCCGCCGTTCTTGGAGGTGAACGTCAGCTTCAGGTCGAGCACAATCCTCCGCCCGCCTGCTATGCCTCCCACCGTGGTGTAGGAGTCGTAGTACATATGTATGTTGGCGGTGTTTTCCGAGGCCTTGGTGTAGTAGCTGTAAGGCTCGACAATCATCGACGTGCTGCTGTTCGTCATAAGCAAGGCGGAGCCGTCGCTGCCCGAAGGGGTTACGCGGAACTGCCAGTCGAGGTCGTCGCCGTCGTAGAACACGAATTCCCTGCCTTTTACGTTCGAGGGCGCGCTGTCCGAGCCGTTGCCCCCGCCGTTGCCGTCTTCGCCCCCGCAGGCCGCGAGGCCAATGCAAGCGAGGAGCATTGCCGCGTGCAGCGGCTTGAAGAATGAAAGAAAACTTTTCATGTTTCTATGTGTGTTGGTTTGTGTTGTTTTCTTGCGTTTTGCGGCCGTTTTTTCCGCCCGCGTGCAGACAAATTTAAGAAAAAAGGTAAACTTTCTGCACCAAATACAAAAAAATGTCCCGCGCGGTTTGTTCCGTGCGGGACGCTGTATGCCTTGTGTGCCTGTTGCGGGCGCGTTTCTGCCCGCAACAGGCGTTATCCTTGCGCCTTGATTGCCTCGCCGAGAGCCTTGCCCAACGTGCGGCAGCTTTTGGCGGCCGCCGGGTTGAACCCCTGTTTCATCTCCACGGCGTGGGCGGGCTGCGTGTAGCCCATGTTGTCGGCAAAGTCGCTTATCGTCTTTGCGGCTTTGCCTGCCCAGGTGAACGACCCGAACGCTGCCATGGCGCGGTGCTTCACCTCGCGCAGCTTTACGGCTTCGAGAACGGCCTTTACGGCGGGGTTAACGTCGCCGTTGTAGGTTGTTGCCCCTATGGCTAAGCCTTTGTAGGTGAATATGTCGGAAAGTATGAACGACAGTGGCGTGCGCGCCGCGTCGTGTACGACGATTTTCCTTATTCCCGCCTCGGAGAGCCCGCGCGCTACTTCTTCGGCCATCTGGCGGGTGTTGCCGTACATGCTGGCGTAGACCACCACGGCGCCTTCGGCGGCCTCGTAGCGGCTCATGCGGTCGTATTCGGCTATCACACGCCCGGCGGCCTCTGTCCATACGGGGCCGTGCGTGGGGCATATCATCTTTATGTTTATTGCAGCCAGTTTTTTAAGCGCGTTCTGCACTGGTGTGGCGTATTTTCCGACTATGTTCGAGTAGTAACGCCTCATTTCGGGAAAGTAAGGCTCTATGTCGGTTTCGGTGTCGAGCACGGTGCCGTTCAGCGCGCCGAAGCAGCCGAATGCGTCGCCCGAGAAGAGTGTTCCGCTCGTGCTGTCGTATGTCACCATTGTTTCGGGCCAGTGCACCATGGGCACGAGGTGGAACGATAGCGTGTGACGGCCCAGTTCGAGCGTTGTGCCGTCGGCCACGGCAATGCAGTCTGCGCCGTCAATGCCGTAGTATCCTTCGAGCATGCTTATTGTCTTTTTGTTGCCTACTATGCGTGCCTGTGGGTAGAACTGGCGGAAGAGCGCCAGCGCTCCCGAGTGGTCCGGCTCCATGTGGTTAACCACGATGTAGTCTACCGTGCGGTTGCCGAGCACGCTGCGCATGTTGGCAAGGTGTTCCTCGAAGAATTCCGGGCCCACGCAGTCGATTACGGCCGTTTTTTCGTCGTCGATGAGGTATGAGTTGTACGACACTCCCGCCGGCAGCGGCCACAAGCCTTCGAACAGTGCTGTGGTGCGGTCGTTGACGCCTATGTAGTATATGTTGTCGGTGAGTTTCTGCATTGTTCTTGTGTTTTTGTTTGTTATTCCGTGTGGTGCCGCCTTGCCGGCAGCCTTGTTATTTCAGTTTGTAGTCGTATCGTCCCTGGCAGAATCGTTCGATTACCTCGGGAAAGTATGCGTATTCCAGTTTGTGCACCCGGGCTGCCACGTCCTCGGGCGTGTCGCCGCGATCCACGGGGCATTTTGCCTGGAAAAGCACGCAGCCGTGGTCGAGTTGTGCGTCGGCCACGTGCACCGTTATGCCCGTTTCCTTGTCGCCGCATGCCAGCACGTCCTCGTGCACGTGTATGCCGTGCATTCCCTTGCCGCCGTGCAGCGGCAGCAGCGAGGGGTGTATGTTGATAATGCGGTTGTGGTACGTTTCGAGCAGGTATTCGGGCACGAAGAGCAGGAAGCCGGCGAGCACGATAATGTCGGTGTTTGCCTCGCGCAGCGTGGCGAGCACTTTCTCGCTGTCGCCGAACATGCTTTTGGGTATGTATTCCGTCCTCACTCCCAGGCGCTCGGCACGCAGGCGCACCCCGGCTTCTTTTCGGTTGTACACGAGCAATGTTACTTTTGCCGTGCCGCTGTTTTCAAAGTAGCGTATTATGTTTTCGGCGTTTGTGCCTTCGCCCGAAGCGAAGATGGCTAAGTTTTTCATTTTTCCTGTTGTTTGCGCGCGCATGGCGCATGTTCAGTCTGCAAAATTAGATAATTATAGCGAAAAGTGAGTGCCGGGAGAGGTGAAAACGCAAGTTTTCAGTCCTCTCAAAGGCGGGCTGCGGCCTGTATTTTGAAAATATACCCAAAGGCGGGTATGCCGGCGTGCGGAAAACGCGAAAACCGCACCGTTTTGCGGCACGTTTTCGGGGCAAAAAAACGTGCTTCCCGGAAAACCCGTTAACATTGACTTTCGGGGCAGTCGGGAGCTGCGCGAAAATATGTGCCTTGTATTTTAAAATATGTCAGACATATTTTGAATTATGTCAGACATATTTTTTACACCCTCCCGAAGGGCATGAAAACTCTGCCGCAAAAAGCAGACAAAAACGGAAGAGAGGCCGCCGGCGGCCTTGGCGGACACGGGAAAAACAGAATCCCCGCGGCAGACGGCCGCGGGGATTCCTTTGATTCATGCGTGCTTACATATAGATGAGCACACGCTGCCTGTGTTTTCTTACCTTAAGAGAACCTTTTCCTTGCCCACGATGTAAATGCCTTTGGCGAGACCCTTGGTTGCCTCGGCGGGCATTACGTCCTTACGCAGGAGCACGCCGTCGATGGTGTAGACATTAACCGGCTTGCTTGCGTCGAGCACTACGTCGTGTATGCCCACGTTAAGGCCGGCCTTGCCGCTTACGTAAACCACATACGCAACTTCTGCGTCGGGCACTTGCTCTATCTTGTTAACGTCTATGTATGCCCTCTGCGGACTGAGGCCGAAGCCTTCGGGCTCAACTACTGCGGAGTCCTCGGTGAGGTATATCATGCCTTCGGGCAGGCTCAGGAGAGTGAACGTTCCGAACATACCGTTAGCGGGCTTGAGTTCTTGCGTAACGGGGCCGAAGATGTCGGCCTTGAGGTCTACCATTACTTCAACATCCTCGTCGTACTTCTCGCCCGGCTCGATTACCATTACGAACGGTGTGCCGGCCTCGATGGTCTCCTTGCTGTATTCGGCAAGGTTGATGGCCGTTACCTCCGAGCCGTCCTCCGAAGTCTGGTAGCCGCAAATTTCGTATGTGCCGACAGCCTCGCCGTCAACGCCGCTTGGCATTTCGAAGGTCGAGTACGGCAGCACGTAACCTGCCACGCGGCCGCGGTTGAATGCAGTGTGCTGTGTGAACTCCATCGGTGCTTCCTCAACGCGCCACGAACCCGGGCCGCTGAGTTGCGGGGTCATTGTCATGAACGGCACGCCGGGCAGTGAAGCCGGAACTATGCTGTAGTATTGCCCGTTGTAGACGGTCTTCAGGGCTACCTGGCCGTCGCCGAGGGGCTCAACGGCGAATATGTTGCCCTTGTCCATAGGCCAGCCGGAGCCGCAGCATATAATCTTGTACTGTCCTTGTTCGCCGGCAGGTTCGAACTTCCACGCCGCACGCGAGTCGATGATTCTCTCTTCATACGTGCCACCGCAGCCGAGGCCGTCAACGGACGAGAGACCGCCCATCCAGGTGTATTGCCCTGCAATGGCATTTCCGGCATTATCTTTCTGCGTTTCGTCGGCACTCGAAATCATGTACCACGTATCGGGGTCGGGAGAGTACATCGACCTCCTCAAGTCAGCAAATGCGTTGGTGAGAAGAGTGTCGAGTTCGGCCACGCGGCGCTGGTTGATTTCCGTGAACGGGCGCTCAGCCTCAACTGCGTAGAGTGCGTCCTCGAACGCCGAAATCTTCTCGTCAGGGAAGGTGAACATGTCGCCTTCGTTGCCCGGGGTAACGCCCTTGTAGTAGTTGGTGGCCTCGACGTAGACGTTGTAGAGGTCGGTGGTGTCCTTCCAGACGAGCAGCAGCTCGGTATATGCGTCGCGCAGGGCCTTTATATCCTGGGTCGTTGCGTCGTTGGTCTCGAGCTTGGCCTCCGAAGCCTCCAATACCGGCTCGAGCGCTTCAAGCACGGGAGCTATCTCCGGGTCGTTGGCTGGAGAATCGGGATTTACACCCTTTGCGGGGTAGAGGTTGAACTCCGAGAACGTGAACCACGGGTATCCGTTATAGCTGTCGCCCGTGTTGGTGGCCAGCACGGTGAGCTTGAAGTAGCGGTAGCCGCGTCCCGGGGATATGGCGTGCAACGAGGTGTATTCGGGCTGCTCTGCCACAACGGGGAAGCCCGCGCCGGGGTTCGATTCGCGCCCTACCTCAACCCACGTCTCGGCGTCGTCGCTCACGGAGTAGATTACCGACGTCGGGCGGTACATGTTGTTCCAAATGCTGCCGCGCGTGCGCCAGTGCATACCGAACTTCTCGGGCAGCACCTTACCCTCGCCCGCGTCGACACGCAGGTAGTGGTAAGCGTTCTCGCTCGTCTCGCTCGAAGCGTTGTAAGCCGTGATGAAGTGGGTGTCGAAATTGTTGTCGATAAGTGCGGCGTATGAGCCTTCGGTCGACTTGTTGTTGCTGTAGAACTGCGAAGCGTCGCTTACAATCGGGCTGCTCAGGTCGAAGTCGTAAATGTATGCCTGGTTAACCTTGGAGTTTACTTCCGCTACGAGTTCGCGCAAGGTATCATTGCGGAGCGTTTGCGGGTAAGCCTCGATTATAGAGTCTTTCTCCTGTTCTGTGAAACGGTGCATGTACCAGGTTTCGTGCGTGCTTGCGGCAACAAGGTAAACCGGCTCGGTTGTAGCTATTCCGCGGGCATTGTGGTAAACAAAGCCGCTCGCGCCGGTGTTGGATATTTCAACTCTTCCTTTCGATTTGTCGAGTGTGATTACTTGTTGCACGTTTGCCGTCGACGTTGCCAGTTTTATTGCCGCGCCGGAAGCTATCAGGTCGGTGTTTGTTACGTAACGCCCGTCGGTAACGTTCTGAATCGTGTAATTTCCGCCGGGAAGTTTTTCCACGTACCAGATGTAATCGGGATTACCTATCTCCCACATGGTCGTGTTCACGTAATCATTGCCTTCAACAGCATACCACGCCGCAGTGGTACGGCCATTTTCGCCTTTGGCGTCGTTCCATTTCTTGTCGGTAATGGCGTAGTAACCCGTCTCTACCTCCAGCTGCCCGTTGTTCAGGTTGTCGACAGCGGTTTTCAGCGTGGTGTAAGCGGCGGCGTACTGTTCCTCGGTGTAAGTATTGCCGTCCTCGAGCATAGCCTTTGCCTTGTCGTACTCAGCTTTGGCTATGTCATAAAGTTCCTTGCTGTACTGTCCCGGGTCGGGGCCTACGTCGTAGTCATCCACGAACGAGTTGACCACGGCGGTGAAACGGTCTTTGTTTTGTGTTGCCTCGATGAGTTTCCATTCCTCTTCGGGCACTTCCATTATGTACCACGCACCTTCGCCATTGAGCGAGACATCGGTCCATGTGGCAAGAGGGCCTTCGTCTGCTTCGCCGGAGCTGTGCTGGGTGCAGTTATATACGTTTTTCGCAACTTCGGCACGTATGTTGAACTGACCGGTGTATGTTATATTGGTAAGCACCTGTGCGGTTTCCACATTGCTTGTCAGACCTACCGGCGATTCGTTCTGGTCTACGACATCGGTGTGGTTTATGTATGTTCCGGTGGCCGCGCTCTTGATTGCGTAGTTGCCCGAAGGCTGCGGCTCGAACATCCACACGTCACCAATGTTCTTCTGTGCTATGTGCCAGCCCACGTAGTTGCCGCTGCGCGGAGCATACAAGCCGATTGACTTCATGTTTTCGGCAAACGGTGCGTAAGCCGAGCGTATGTAATAGTGTTTGCCCGGTTCGGGAACAACTATGCTCGCCTCGGCCTGTGCCTTGTAGCGTTGCAACTTGCGCGAAAGCTCGGCCATCTCCTCCTCGCTTGCGCTGCCGGAGCTGAGCGCTATTAGCGCGTCGGAATAAGTGTTGTAGAAGTTCTCGTAAGCCTGCTGGTTGCCCACGAATCCCGGGTCGGTGCCGTAGTCGTAGTCATCCACGCCAAGGGGCAGAGAATTCACGAGGTCTTCAAGCGGAAGGTCGAGTATCTCTATTGCCTGGTAAACGGCAAACTCGGATATGCTGAACGCATTTCCACCTGCGGGCACGAACTTGACGTTGTTGTGCTTGCCGCCGAGTTTTGCGAGCACGCACTGCATGCCCGTTGTGCTCTCGGCCTGCGGAGTGTAGCTGCCTGCGGCGGTCCATTCCTTGCCGTTGTCGGATACGTAAACGTCAACGGCCGCTATCTTGCTGTCGGCCGAAGCGTCTGTCCAACAGATGTACACATTCGAGGTGAACCCGGCGGGACGGAACGCACTGATATACGATTCTCCGGCCGCGCCCCCGTTTACGGTCACTGCGGTAGCTGCCGAACCGTCCAGGAGGTCGGCCGCGCTGCCCGAGGCGAGGTTGCCTATCGTGATGTATTCGGGATTTGATACCAATGGAATGGAAGTATCAATCTCTGTGTCAGAGTTAATATTCAACAGCTTGTACACCTGCACCTCGGAGAGGGCGAAGTAATGGTAGTTCTCGAACGTGCCGCCCGTGGCGTTCCTTACCTCCATACGCAGGCTGGTGTAGCCTCCAACGCCTTCGAGCACCACGGAGTAAGGCGTGGTAGCCGCAGCGGCGGGCAGGTTGTCGCCGGCGGTCGTAAAGGCACGTACTTCCTCGTAAGTATTCCCGTCGGTCGAACCCATTATTACGAAATCGGTAGGTGCGTTGCTGTTCTGCGCGTCTTGCCGCACGGTGTAGCTGAACATCACCCTTTCGTCGAGCGGTTCGTCGAAATCGAACTGCAAATAGTGGTAGCCCAGTTCGCCGCGCCCCGTGTCGTTCCAGTTCGACGACCAGAAAGTAGCGGTGTTGTTGTCTATCAGCAGGCCGTAGTCTGCACCCTCGGTGGACGACGGCTGGTTACTCGAAATCTGCCCTGCATCCAATATCAGGTTCTCCTGATAATTGCTCCCGCCCGAATCATCAGTCGGCGCAGGCATGGGCAAGCCCGCCGCATGGGCGTTGGCCCCGTACAGGCCGCCCGCAAGCGTCATGGCCCAAAACGCCAAACTGCGTAAAAACTTCTTCATGATACTAAAATTTTAATGGTTATTATCCTCGCAATATTAGTAAAAAAACATATACGCCGCATATTAAAATAGAGTTATTTTTGCAAAAAAAAATATTATCGCGGAAAACCTTCCCGTTTTGCAACATTTTCAAAAACCATTAGGAGCAAATCAAAAATAGGTCCGACCTTTTTTAAAATATGTCTGACCTATTTCGAAATTTGTGCCTTGTTTTTTTGCCCCTTTCTAAGGCCGCTGTAAATCAATGCTTTATAAATGTCTGAATTTGTCCGTATCGGCAGCCCGGACGGCGGTTGCGGCAAAACGTGCGCCGCACCGGGGCGCGGGAAGAGGAAAAATCAGCCTTTTTCCCCGTTTTCTGTACAGTTTACACTAACTTTGCCTTTTGAATAATACAAACACATAAAAATAATGGGTTTACAATGCGGTATAGTAGGGCTTCCCAACGTGGGCAAGTCCACTCTTTTCAACTGCCTGAGCAGCGCAAAGGCACAATCGGCAAACTTTCCTTTCTGCACAATAGAGCCTAACGTCGGCGTGATAACCGTGCCCGACGAAAGGCTCAACAAGCTCGCCGAGATAGTACACCCGGGACGCATTGTCCCGGCCACGGTAGAGATAGTCGACATAGCAGGCCTCGTGAAAGGCGCGAGCAAGGGCGAAGGCCTCGGAAACCAGTTCCTGGGAAACATACGCGAGACCGACGCGATAATACACGTGCTCCGCTGCTTCGACAACGACAACGTGGTGCACGTGGACGGCTCCGTCGACCCCGTGCGCGACAAGGAGATTATCGACACCGAGCTGCAGATTAAGGACCTCGAGACCGTGGAGCAGCGGCTCGCGCGCGTAGAGAAGGTAGCCAAGGTGGGCGGCGACAAACAGGCACAGGTGGAATACGGCGTACTCAAGGCCTACCGCGAAGCCCTCGTGGCCGGAAAATCGGCACGCACCGTAACATTCGAGTCGAAAGAGGAACAGGCCGCCGCACGCAACCTCTTCCTGCTTACTGCAAAACCCGTGCTCTATGTGTGCAACGTCGACGAAGGCAGCGCAGCCACGGGAAACGAATACGTGGAGCGCGTGCGCCAGGCCGTTGCCCCCGAAGGAGCGGAAATACTCGTCGTTGCGGCACAAACCGAGGCCGACATAGCCGAACTCGAAGACCCTGAAGAGAGGCGCATGTTCCTGGAAGACGCGGGTTTGAGCGAATCGGGCTGCAACCGCCTTATAAAAGCGGCTTTCCACATGCTCAACCTCGAGACGTTCATCACCGCCGGCCCAATGGAGGTAAAGGCCTGGACATACCGCAAGGGCTGGAAGGCACCGCAGTGCGCCGGAGTGATACACAGCGACTTTGAAAAGGGTTTCATACGTGCCGAGGTGATAAAATACGACGACTACATGGCCTACGGCTCCGAAACTGCCGTGCGCGAGGCCGGAAAGCTATACATCGAAGGCAAGGACTACACCGTGTGCGACGGCGACATAATGCATTTCCGCTTCAACGTTTAACAGAAACCACCGACACACCTTATAAATATGACTGACTTGCTATTCATACACTGGAATCCCGACCCCGTAGCGTTTAGCATTCTGGGAAGGGAAATAAGGTGGTACGGCCTGTGCTGGTGCGCCGGCCTGCTCCTCGGCTACCTGGTTATGCAACGCCTTTACAGGCAGCAGGGCATACCCAAGGAAAAGTTCGAACCGCTGTTCCTGTACGTGTTCGTCGGCGTATTGGCCGGAGCGCGCCTGGGGCACTGCCTGTTTTACGAGCCGGGGTACTTCCTCACCCACCCCCTGCAGATGATTCTGCCCATGAAGGAGACGTTCGAAGGATGGAGGTGCACGGGCTACGAGGGGCTTTCGTCGCACGGCGGCGTGTTCGGCATGTTCGTGTCGCTGTGGCTCTACATACGCAAGTACAAGGTCAACGCCATGCGCGTTCTTGACAACATGGGCATTTGCGCGCCCCTGACGGCGTGCTTCATACGCTTGGGCAACCTGTTCAACTCCGAGATAGTGGGCAAGACCACCGACATGCCGTGGGGCTTCGTCTTTGCAGCCAACGGCGACACCGTGGCGCGCCACCCCGGGCAGCTGTACGAGTCGCTGGCCTACATAGCGGTGTTCTTCATAGGCTTGCTGCTCTACAGGGCGTACAGGCAAAAGGTGGGCACGGGATTCTTCTTCGGCTGGTGCCTTACGTCGATATTCACGTTCCGCTTCTTCATCGAGTTCATCAAGGAAGTGCAGGAGGAGTTCGAAAACGCCATACTCCTCGACATGGGACAGATACTCAGCATTCCCCTTATAATAATAGGCGCGTACTGCCTTGCGGGCGGCAAGCTGTGCCGCCGCCTGGGCGAACAGAAAAGCAAATAACCCGCACGGCGTGCGGCGCAGGCACGCTTTGCGGTGCGGCTTTTCACCGCGTTCCGCGCATTTTTGCCTTGCAAAATTCCGCGCGGTTTTCAGGGGGCAAAAAATATCTCTGAAACATTTCGAAATATGTTCGGCATAATCCCCAAGATATGCCGGACATATTTTTCTTTCTCCGCGAGGGTTTTAACAAGTCTTAAACGGCGCGGGGAAATACATTGGAGAAAAACAAAAATACAAGGCACATATTTTAAAATAGGTCGGACATATTTCGAATTTTCTCGGACATATTTTCGGCACCCTCCAACTCCTCTGTTTTACAGCGCGTTACCGAGGTCGCCGCGCCGTAACATTTTTAACATTTGCGGGGCCTGTAGTTAACGGAAAGCAAACTTGAACGGGTTTACGTGCAGGCAGGGGTGTTTTGCACGGTTGCGCCCGCCGCGTTTTCCCGCCCGTTGGGGGGCCGGCCGGCCCCCGGGGGGGCGCGGCCCCAAAAAAAAACCCCCCCCCCCGCGCCGGGGGGGGTGGGGGTTGGGCGGGGGGGGGGGGGTGAACGGGCAGCGCCGGGGGGTGCACCTGACCGCCGGGGACTACGCGGTACTGGTATCGGACGGCTTGCTGGTGGATGGCGCGGGCTGGGTGGCGAAGCAGGTGGAGCTTTCGGCGGCGGCAGGAGACGCGCCGGAAAAGCTGGCCGAAACGCTGGTGCAGACCGCCCGCATCCGCGCACAAAAGACCGGTCGCCCGGATGATATCACCGCCGCCGTGCTCCGGTTAGAGCCCTGCGGACATTGAAAATTTCACAAAAGGGGCATATAATAGCCTTATCTTTTCCAAGGGAGGACTGCCCATGTTAAAACTCACCGTTTCCCAGGATGGCAGCGGCGATTTTGCCAGCATCTCGGAGGCCGTGCTGGCGGTGCCCTACGAGCTGGAAGCAGAGATCTGCATCGGGCCCGGCATCTACCGGGAAAAGCTGGTCTGTGAAAAACGGGCGCTCACCCTGCGGGGCGCGGGAGCCAATGCCACCACCCTGATCTTTGGGGACGGCGGCAAGCTGCCCCACCCGGATGGGCGGCCCACCCACACCTTCCGCAGCTACACCGCTTTTTTCAGCGGCGGCAGCGTAACGGTAGAGGATCTGACCATTGCCAACGATGCCGGTCCGGGCAGTGCCGTGGGGCAGGCCATTGCCGCCTATGTGGATGCCGAAAAGGCCGTGTTCCGCCGGGTAAGGCTGCTGGGCAACCAGGACACGCTCTTCTGCGCGCCCCTGCCCGAGGCTGAACGGGAGAAGG